>NZ_JBBOPH010000001.1:4602500-4800340 GCF_038003545.1 Lysinibacillus sp. FSL K6-0102
CAAAAGCAGTTGGAGACTATCCTTAAATCATCCAATATGCGCAAGCAAATGGAGGAAGTTGTAAAGGAAACGATCGAAAGCCCTTTAATGCAATCTAAATGGCAGGAACTTATTAAGAAAAGTGGCGAAACAGGTTCATCAGGAAGTGGCGATAAGAAAGAAGCGAGTGGCGATAGTGGTGGCGGATCGGATAAGGGACAAAAAAGTACCGAGTAACCTTGGTAATGTAAAAACGGATTTCCCCATAAAACTGGTGGAAATCCGTTTTTTATTATTTATTTAATTTATCGATGATTTTCGTCGCGATGTCTAAATAAATTTGTCCTGTTGTATGTTTTTCAGCGTATACAGAAGGAGCAAAATCTTCATCTGTCCAATCTGGTTGCCCAAGCGGGATTTGTCCAAGCAACTCTGTACGTAGTTCGTCAGCTAGCTTTGGTCCTCCTCCTTGCCCAAAGACAAATTCTCGGTCACCTGATTTAGATTCAAACCAAGCCATGTTTTCGATAACTCCTAAAATTTCATGGTCTGTTTGAAGCGCCATTGCCCCTGCACGAGCTGCAACAAATGCTGCTGTTGGGTGTGGAGTTGTTACAACAATTTCTTTTGATGATGGCAACATTTGATGGATATCTAATGCAACGTCACCTGTGCCAGGAGGTAAATCTAATAATAGATAATCTAATTCACCCCACTCAACATCACGGAAGAATTGATCTAATACTTTACCAAGCATTGGTCCGCGCCATACGATCGGTGCGTTATTTTCTACAAAGAAGCCCATTGAAATCATTTTTACCCCAAAGCGATCTACTGGGAAAATACGATTATCGACTACCTTAGGCATATCCGTTACACCCATCATATCAGGTACACTAAATCCATAAATATCTGCGTCAATTAAGCCGACTTTCTTTCCTAGACGAGCTAAAGCAACAGCTAAGTTTACTGATACTGTCGATTTACCAACTCCACCTTTACCAGAAGCAATTGAAATTACTTGGACTGTGCTTAATGGAGATAAAATATCTTGTGCTTCCGACTCTGTTGCTGTGCCACGGAAGCTTTGCAATTTTTCTGTTGATAGTTCTTCAAAACGAATACCAACAGTGTTTACACCTGCTTCTTTCAACACCTCAACAACTTTCATTTGTAGTTGTAATTGTTCCGGTGTATTCAGTTTAGCAATGGCAATTTTTACACTGACATGATTTTTTTCTTCTTTTATTGCTACGTTCGTAATACCATCTGTTTCTGCAAGCGATTTATGTAAAAATGGATCTTGTAGTTGTCCCAGTATTTCTCGTACTTGTTGTTCAGTAATCACGACGAACACTCCCCTTATATTGTCTCAATATTAGTATATCATAATGATTTGATTTACGTTGTAGATGTTGCTCTACTCAATTTTGGCTAATAAATAGTCTTCTATACCTTCAACTATGGCATCTGCCATTTTTTCTTGATAGTTTTTGTCCACTAATAATGCTCGTTCCTCATCATTACTAATAAAACCAGTCTCCACTAAAGCTGCAGGTACTTCCGCTTTCTTCAATAAATAGATTTGCTTAATAGACAATGCTTCACGGTCTGTATTTTTTAAATTAGTGCGAATGGATTGTTGAATACTCTTGGCAAGAATCTCTCCATCAGCATGTCCTTCCTTATGGTAAAATACCTGTGCGCCACGCCATTTTGTTTCAGGAATGGCATTTGCATGAATAGTTATAAATACATCAGGCTTTTCCTTTTCCACGATATCCTTTCTTAGGAAGATATCTTGCTTTTTCCGTTCTCTCATTGTTCCATATTTTTCCGATGGCGCATGCTCATCGATTACATCACCATTTTTTGTTCGTGTCATTATAACCGTTGCGCCTTTTTTCTTTAATTGCTTCTCTACATGCTGAGCAATTGCAAGTGTAATATCCTTTTCAATCACTTCGCCCTTTGAAGCTCCTCCGTCCTCACCACCATGCCCTGCATCAATGACAATTTTTATGCCACCAAGTGGGTCCGGTAAGAAGAAGTTACGGTCCGAAGCATTTGTTTCATATGCCACGACCACTATACTCATAAGCATAATTACTCCTAGTGCAAGCCAGCGCTTCACCCATATACACCACCCTTTTACATTTAGTGTACGAAATTAGTAGATGAACTATGCCAGAAAGTAAAAAAAACTCCCAAGTCACAAACTTGAGAGTTTTAATTTCTTCTACATTAAGGGAGGAAGAATTTTATTGGTTTGTAAAAGTAGGTTTGAATTCACCTGTATATGGCTCATGCTCTACAAATACAGTTATATCATTGCCATCTTTGTCTTTACCTGTTCGTTTATACGTGAACTTCTTATCGTTGATTTCTGTAATTTCAAGAGCTACACCATACTTATTATCACCGACAGAAACATGCGCTCTTATTTTATTATCATGAATGACATTAAAGTAACCATAGTCTCCACGACTTTCACCTGTTTCAGGATTAAAGAACTCATATTTATTTGTATTTGCATCATACTTTGCAATGCTAATGAAATTTGAATTGAATTCTGTTACATCATTACCCGCTTCATCTAACACAACTGTTCCATGCCATAGTGTATTAGCGAGAATTTTATCTCCGTCAACGTCTGTAACAATTTGACCTGTAGAAGCATCTAACGTTTTATCGGAATCAGTAAATGCCAGTTCTTTTTCTTTATATGGAATATGTTCCACGAATATTTCTACATCATTGCCCGCAGCATCTTTACCCATTCTCTTATAAGTAAAGATACTATCGTTTAGCTCAGTGATCTCGACAACTGCTTGGTAGTTTTTTGATTCGGAAATTAATATTCTTTGTTTCCCATCATTTGTGATAAAGAATGTCCCTTTATCCTCACGGCTTTTACCTGTAGCCGCGTCAAAGAATTCATAATGACCTGTCTGGGCATCATATTTTGCTAAGCCAATGAAGTTTGCGTTCTCCGCTGTTAAATCATTGTGATCTTGATCATAAACCTTTGTACCTTGCCAATTTGTACCACTTAGAACATTAGCCATTTCTTGTCCCTTTGTTAATTGCTCTTTGGCAGTATTTTCTGTTACTGTACTTTCTGTTTTAACTTCCTCACTATTTGTCTTATTACCTTTTGCAGGCTCCTTATCTTGACATGCTGCCAGTAATGCAATAGCAGCAACAGATACTATTAATATTTTTTTCATACCTACTTACCTCCATTGGTTAGTTTATATTTTGAGTTACATCAAACCCATAATGACAATTTTTAAAAATGAAAGGTTTGTTGTACCTTCTAAAAACTATATTAAAGTGGAATGTTAAACTCCCCCTAAATAATTTCTTAAAAAAACATAAACTTATACGAAAATATTTTTAATATATATTAAATCTGTACACTAATAGTGAGGTTTATGTAAAAAGCTATTTATTTTTTTCTACATATACTTAATTTATGGGTGATCGACATTTCTCACAAACGAGTACTTCAACATTATTTATTATAGGAAAAAGCTAAGCCTAGCATATCTTTTTAATATTACTCGTATAATTCGCAACATGTTACCATATTTTTATAAACGGAAAAGTAGGCTACAGTGATATACCATTAGTCATTTGGCTGTTTTAACCAAAGAAAAGAGGGTGGAAAAATGAATGATCAATTAATACTTTCAGCAGCGAACGGTGATACTGATAAAGTATTAGCACTTCTGCAAAAAGGCATCAATATTAATACAAAGGATCAGAATGGAAGAACCCCTGTCTTAGCTGCCACTTATAATAACCAGGTGGATACTGTGAAGGTGCTCATTCAACATGGTGCTGATATTAATATTAGAGATAATAACCTTGAGAACGTACTTTTACATGCAGGGGCATCAGGCTATTTAGAAATCGTTAAACTTGCCATATCTGCAGGGGCAGATACAAAGCTAACTAATCGCTTTGGTGGAATTGCCATCATCCCTGCATCCGAACGTGGACATGTTGAGGTGGTCCGAGAGCTACTTAATCACTCGGACATTCATGTCAATCACATTAATAATTTGCATTGGACAGCTCTATTGGAGGCAGTCATATTAGGCAATGGTGGGGAGAAACATCAAGAAATTGTGCAATTATTGGTGGATCATGGTGCTGATATAACTATTGGAGATCAAGATGGTGTCACACCATTGCAGCATGCAAAAAAACTAGGCTTTTATGAGATTGAGCAAATTTTAAAAGAAGCTGTACCCGAACGAAATAACAGTTAACACTATAGGAGATATTTTCATATACTTTTCTAGATGGCCTCACTTCGGAATTAGCTTACCTGTTGCATCAATTTCACCTGCAATTTCAAAAGAAATAACGTTAAGCAATCTTTGGGTTACTTCACAGATTGCTTTTTATGATGGAATGACAAAAAGACTCTTTCCTCGAAAGTAGAAAGAGTCTTAGGATAGATGTTTCGTCTGCCTCTGACTCCGTAAAGACCAAATCATCTTTAAACGGTACGCCATTTGTAAAGGTTACGAATTCTCTTCTGGTAATAGAATAATAACAGTAGTTCCTTTTCCTTCTTCACTATATATACGAAAACTGGCATTTCTCATAAGCTTAAATTTTTTCAAAGGATTCGTAAATCCAATACGTGAGTTTTCTTCATTTACTAATCGTTGCAACTTTTCTTCTGAGATACCGACCCCATTATCATAAATTTTAATACGTATAAATTGACCTTCTCGTTGCACACTCACCTCAATAGTACCACCTTCTTTTTTCTTCGAAATCCCGTGAAAAACTGCATTTTCAACTATAGGCTGAATTGATAATGCTGGAATCAAAGATTGAATGGACTCATCAATATCATACGCAACTGTAAGACGATCACCAAAGCGCATTTTTTCAATATAGAGATATGCTTTTACAAGATCTATTTCATCTTCTATTGAAACCATGCTGTTACGATAATGGACATTCAGCTTGGCACGGAAATAGGTGGCTAAACTGTATAACGCCTCTCGTGTATTTTCTATATTTGTATAGCTTAAGCCGATAATAGTATTAAGTGTATTGTAGACAAAATGAGGAGTTACTTGCGCATATAAATAATTCATTTCATCTTCAATCGCATCAATGGAAGATTGTCGAACTGCTAGAAATGATTGAATACGCACTAGTAATTCATCCATCGCAATCGGTTTTTGCAGATAATCATTTGCCCCAACTTGTAAAGATAACACTAAATCCGAATGCTGCATAATTGCTGTTAAAACTATAATCGGTAATTCCAACATATCGTATTGCTTTCGTACTTGTTTGCATAATTCATAGCCTGACATACCATTCATCATTAAATCTACTAACATACAATCTACTTTATGTTTCTTTATATAATCTATCGCATCAAACCCATTATCTACTCCAATAACGGTATAGCCTTTTTGAATTAATGCGTCCACTAGTACTTTTATATTCACATGATCATCATCAACAATGAGTATGGCTTTGTCATTACCTTTATGCAGTAATGGTAAATCTAGCTGTAGTATAGTATTATCTGCTCGATTGCCTATCTGTTGTTGTGTTTCAATATCTAGTTTTTCGAGTGTGGCAAGTGGCACCGTAAAAGTAAAAATTGTTCCAACACCTAATGTACTTGTTACATGAATTTCCCCATTTAACTGTTCTACTATATTTTTTGAGATACTTAATCCTAACCCAAGTCCCCCACTTTTTTTACCTTTCTTTACTTGATAAAAGGAATTAAAAATTCGATCTAAGTCTTGTGATGGTATACCAATTCCAGTATCGCTTACTTGTATTTCCATATAATCATTACGTACACTAGCTAAGACTGTAATTTGCCCATGTTTTGTATGTTGCAGAGCATTATAGAGTAAATTATAAAGCACTTGTTTCAATCGTAATTCATCTGTATACATATGGGGTAAATTAGAATCTACTGCACTCATTAACCTTATGGATGTATCACTCGACATTAAACTACGAATTTCCTCAATTACTTCATCAATTACGCTTATCGGAACAACACGAGGGATAACACGAACTTCTCCGGTCATATGATTCGAAGAAATCAATAAATCCTCTACTAAATAACCTAAACGTTGCGCGACATTATGTATTAAAATGACATTTTCTTGTTGCTCACGCTTTAAAGGTCCTTGTACACCTTCCATTAATGATTTGGATATATTTAAAATACCATTTAAAGGCGTACGTAATTCATGAGACGTTTTCAATAAAAACTCATCCTTCATTTGATTATGCATCAAAAGCTCTTCCGATAACGCTTGAACTTCCTTAAAAGAAGTATTTGCTCGGAAGCTAAGCAGAGATGCAAAACTATAGAGTGTAAAAATAAACAATAATTGTTCACTATAAACCATAGGTATATCAAAAATGTAATACATTACCATTAAAAAAGTATAACAAGTAAGAGATACTAAAAGAATTAGAATATAACGTGAGCCATCTACACCTTTCATAAGCACACGTAATAGCACAAACACATTATAAAGCCCAACTGGAATAAAAATTACTGCAAAGATTATTTGGGAAAGAACTAGATTTTCTATTGGTATAATCATACTATTTTTTGTCATCGGGTTGTAAATCCCATAGATAAAAAAAAGTAAACCTAACAAAATACTAATAATATAAATCGCTTTTTTCCTCATAAACTCCGGATACAAATAATAGAGAAATAATGCTAAACAAACATCAACAAGTGGTAAAATCCCTAATTGTAAACGTACTTGTTCATTTATAGTTAAATGTGGAAAAATAAGGAAAAATATTTTTTCATTTGTAAACGACATGTACAGTCCGAATAATATAGTGAATAACCCCAAAAACAATTCTTCTTTACGCTTCCGATTTTGACTATACGATATAATATAAATTGCACCGAATACAATATAACCAATACATACAAACGATTCTGCTAAAATTTTCATGCTAAAATCTCTTTGAATAGCTTCCTTTGTTCCAAACTCAATAGGAAAAGTAATACCAGCTTTTGGATAATTATAATTCCCCACATGAATTACTATATCAAGCATTAGATTCTCACTTGGTGCAAACACCGTATATTTATCATCATTTTCGAACTTAAAGTCCTTTAAGGTTTCACTCGGATTCCCCTTACTACCTACATCTTTTCCATTTATGAAAACACGGTTAGATTGACGAATTGAACGAATGTATAATCCATATTCCCCTTCAACTGGTACATTTATCTTAACATGATACGTTCCTACAGTAAGCCCTTCCTCATTTGGTTCTACAAAGCTATTCCAAGTAGCTGGTACCTCAATTGGTATTTTCTCGCTCTCGTACGCGTCGAATGAATCGCTTGATGCTATTAAGATATTTGGATAGAAAGACCATTCTCCATCTAGTTTTAAAATAGTCTTTTCTTGTAGTTCTTTTTCTTCAATCGTAACGATCCCATTCTGCGCAATCGGCTGACTACTACTAACAAAATACTCTCCATTGCCAATAAAGTATACGATAATAAATAGCATGATAATGGCCAAAGTAATGCTAATATTTTTTTTCACTATCACCCCTCCCCTACTTGAACACAATTATATATAACATCAAACTATCAGTTAGTTAGAATGAAATCCATTATGCAATATGACTTTCACCTGTATTTCATTAGTCCTCTTAGGCATCCTATCATAGGGCTGTTAAACAAATTCTGAACAAATCATATTGTTTTTGTTATCGACGTAAAAAAAGCTCCTCTCAGGTAAACCTGAGAAGAGCTTGAAATCGTTGATATAACAACGATATTAACGTTTTGAGAACTGAGGTGCACGACGAGCGCCGCGTAGACCTGGTTTTTTACGTTCTTTCATGCGTGAATCACGAGTAAGTAATCCAGCTGATTTTAATGCAGCACGGAAATCTGGGTCTACTTGAAGTAGAGCACGAGCGATACCGTGACGAACAGCACCAGCTTGACCAGTGTATCCACCACCGTTAACGTTTACGTGGATATCATAGCTTCCTGTAGTTTCAGTAGCTACTAATGGTTGTTTAATTACTTCGCGTAATGCAGCGAATGGTACGTATTCTTCGATTTCACGTTTGTTGATAACAATTTTACCTGTACCTGGTACTAAACGTACGCGAGCTACAGAGCTTTTACGGCGACCAGTGCCGATGTATTGAACTTGTGCCAAAGTAATATCCTCCTCTTAATTTATATTATCCGCGAAGCTCGTATGCTTCTGGTTTTTGTGCAGCATGTGGATGCTCTGTTCCAGTGTAAACATTAAGTTTAGTGAACATTTTGCGACCTAAAGAGTTTTTAGGAAGCATTCCTTTAACTGCTAATTCGATCATTCTTGTTGGGTACTTATCTAGCATTTCACCAGCAGTACGTGTTTTTAAACCACCCGCAAATTGAGTGTGGTGACGGTATAATTTACCCTCTAATTTGTTACCAGTTAAATGGATTTTGTCAGCGTTGATGATGATTACGTGATCACCTGTGTCAACGTTTGGTGTGAATGTTGGTTTATGTTTACCACGTAAGATTGCAGCTACTTCAGAAGCTAAACGTCCAAGAGTTTGGCCTTCTGCATCAACTACTAACCATTTACGGTCTACTTCGTGACCTTTAGCCATGAATGTTGTACGCATGTATATATCCTCCTAATCGATTCGATTACCGTTATTTTTCATTAGACTACACTATAAGTTTCGGGGCTTATTTGTGGTGGTAATGAAAATACCATCTGTTATCATATAATGAATGACTTTTAAAGTCAAGCAATTTCATTAAACACCTGGTGAAGTTGTTCAGAATTGTAGAACGCCACTAATAGAACACTTTTTCTAAGTATAGCCCTTGTGGTGGAGCGGTTTTCCCCGCCTTATCACGATTACCTGAAGCAACTACATGGGACACATTGTCAATCTTACGTCGACCTATCCCAACCTCCCAAAGAGTACCTGCAATAATACGTACCATATTATATAAGAAGCCATTCCCTTCAATCACCATATGTAGCTCTTCACCATGCCATTCAAATTGTAACAATGTTACTGTGCGTACTTTATCTTTCACGCTTGTATTCGCCGCGCAAAAACAAGAAAAGTCATGTGTACCAATAATAGCCTTAGCTGCCTCTTGCATCGCCTCTACGTTAGGTTTGACCCCATTTGTCTCCACAGTATAATATCTGCGGAATGGACTTTGGATAGGCTCACAAGACCAAATATAGCGATATCTTTTTCCAGCCACATCGTAACGCGCATGAAAGTCATGTGCCACTTCCTCAACCGATAATACACGAATATCTCTTGGCAGTTGCACATTCAAAGCCTTACTATATTTTTCTGCTGGAATGGCAAGTGGTGTGTCGAAATGCAATGTTTGCCCTGTCGCATGTACTTTAGCATCTGTACGACCACTTGCGGTTACCTTAACCTGTTCTCCCTTATGCATAATAGCTAGAACACGCTCAAGCTCAGCCTGCACTGTGCGTTCACCTGGCTGTACCTGATAGCCCGAAAAAAGTGTGCCATCATAGCTTATAATTACTTTTAATCGTCGCATATAGCCTACTCCTTTAACTTCTATAGAAGAATAGCAATACGCCTATTGCTACTAATAACACAATCGCAAATGTGTCCCCCATATCCCATTTTAACCTACGGTACCTAGTGCGTCCTTCACCACCGCGATAGCCTCTTACTTCCATCGCTGTTGCTAAATCCTCAGCCCGTTTAAATGCACTGACAAAGAGAGGCACAAGCAATGGTACCACTGCCTTTATACGGTCCTTAATTGGCCCAGATGATAAATCAGAGCCTCTTGCCATTTGTGCCTTCATAATTTTATCCGTCTCATCCATTAAGGTTGGAATAAAGCGTAATGAGATGGACATCATTAAAGCCAATTCATGTACGGGTACTTTTATTGCTTTTAAGGGATTCAATAGAACCTCGATACCATCTGTAATGGAAATCGGTGATGTAGTTAACGTTAAGATTGACGTCATAAATACTAATACTAGAAAACGAATTGAGATAAATATTCCCCGCCTAATCCCTTCGTCATAAATTGTAATGAATTTTGATTCAAACACAGGGACGCCTTCCTTCGTCATGAAAATATGGAGAAGGAATGTGAAGGCCATCAAAAAGAGTACTGGTTTGAGTCCATTTATTAAAAAGTATAGACGAATGCGCGATACTAATACAATCAGTAGCGTGAATGCGAGTAACATAGCATATGTCACGGTATTATTGGCTAAAAACACAATAATAATAAAGGCGAACACAAAGATCAGCTTTGACCGTGGATCAAGTTTGTGTACAGGTGAATCACCAGGTAAGAAGCGACCAAAGATCATTTTTTCCATCATGACTCTGCACGCTCCTCTCTAAGGGCTTGAGCAATTTCAGTAGCAAGCTCTTCCTCTGTTAAGCAAACCTTAGACAAGGAATGCCCCATCATGTGCTCAATCTTTTGCTGAAAGCGGACAATACGTGGTGGCTCTAAACGGAATTCCTTTAATGTTGCAACATCTTTAAAAATAACTCGTGGTGATCCACTTAAGACATTCTTCCCTTCATGCATAATCACAATATTATCTGCATATCGAGCTGCATCCTCCATACTATGGGTTACTAGAATGGTTGTGAGATGACGTTCTTGATGGAGCTGATAAAACATATCCATAATTTCCTTTTGACCACGTGGATCAAGACCTGCTGTTGGTTCATCTAAGACAATAACCTCAGGGTCCATCGCCAAAACGCCTGCAATCGCTACTCGACGCATTTGACCACCTGATAAATCAAACGGTGATTTATCCAAAACGTTATCTGGCAAACCGACTAAGCTGACAAGTTCTCTTGCACGAGCTTCAGCCTCCTCCTCTGATATACCAAAGTTCATTGGGCCAAACATAATGTCCTTCAACACGGTTTCTTCAAATAGTTGATGCTCTGGAAATTGAAAGACAATGCCGACCTTTTGTCTTACAGCTTTTAAATCCTTTGCTTTTTTCCCAGCTACAATAAGACGATCCCCTATATGTACTTCTCCTGAAGTAGGTCTTAGAAGTGCGTTAAAATGCTGCAAAATCGTTGATTTCCCAGAACCGGTATGGCCAATTATCGCTTGATAAGTATGAGATGGAATGTCAAAATCCACATCGAATAATGCCCGTTTTTCAAAGGGCGTTCCTTGTGCATAGGCATAGCTTACTTGTTGAAGTTTGATGTCCATAAATCATTCACCAACTCTTCTTCTGTCATATGTTGCCCCATTAATGGAACACCTTCCTTTTGCAATAGCTTTGATAACTTCAAGGCAAATGGCAAATCTAGTCCAAATTCAACTAGCTTGTCCCCAAGTGCAAAGATTTCAGCAGGTGTACCTTCTGCAAATTTCTTACCATCATTCATAAAAAGAACACGATCCGCTAACATTGCCTCTTCTAAATCATGGGTAATAGATAAAACTGTTAATCCTGTTTCTGCACGTAATGTTTGAACCGTTTGTAACACCTCTGCACGCCCCTGAGGATCTAACATGGATGTAGCCTCATCTAAAATTAAAAGCTTCGGCTTTAATGCAAGTGCCCCAGCAATGGCTACACGCTGTTTTTGTCCACCAGATAAATGATGTGGCTCATGGTCTAAAAACTGACTCATTTTTACCTGTTCGAGTGCCGCATGTACACGTTTTACCATTTCTTCAAAGGGGATACCGTTGTTTTCCAAGGCAAATGCTACATCATCCTGTACCGTTGCTCCAACGAATTGATTGTCAGGGTTTTGAAAGACCATTCCCATTAAAGAGCGAGATTCCCAAAGATTTTCTTCATTCAAGGGTTCTCGCAATATTCGTACATCTCCCTGTTGAGGAAACAATAAACCATTCATCAGCTTGGCAATAGTGGACTTACCAGAACCATTATGTCCTACTATAGCAATCCACTCACCTTCTTCCACAGCAAAGCTAACATTTTCAACAGCATTACGACTATTTGGATTTTCTGGTGTATATGAAAAAGTTACATTATTTAAAGATAAAATTTCAGGCATATCTAGAACTCCTCTCCCTACGCTCAGCTCTACTAATTAACTTACACTTTTTTATGTATGAATTCTACTACAATCCGTATGTCGATAAAAGAAAAATACTACAATAACAACTCAAATTGATATTGGTTTAATAAATAACAAAATAACACCCATATATTAAAAAAAGCACCACAAATTGGCGCCATCTAATCTAATAAAAAAGCGCGCACCTCATTCGATAGAAATGCGCTAGTCGTTACATTTACAAGAAATATGGGTGCTCAAGCCCTTATTTCTCCTGAATGAGGTGCGGAGAGCTAAACGAGACGCCACACTAATAAGTGTCCGCTCATCATAACGCTCAGCTTAATTATTTGTCGTATAAATCATTTATAAAGAAAGAGGGTGGTGATTCCCACCCTCTTCACCACAAGTTTTCTCTTATGATTAAACTAGTTCAATCACAACAACAGGTGCACCGTCGCCACGACGAGGACCTACTTTAAGAATACGAGTGTAACCACCTTGACGCTCAGCATAACGTGGTGCAACATCATCAAATAACTTTTGAAGTGCAAATGATGTTGATTCGTTACCTTCTGCATCAGTCGTTGTTACTAGTTCACGACGGATAAATGCAGCAGCTTGACGGCGTGCATGTAAATCTCCGCGTTTACCTAAAGTAATCATTTTTTCAACAGCTTTACGTACTTCTTTAGCGCGAGCCTCAGTAGTTTCGATACGCTCGTTGATGATTAAATCAGTAGCTAAGTCACGTAACATCGCTTTACGTTGAGAACTTGTACGACCAAGTTTTCTGTAACCCATGGATGTTTCCCTCCTTTATAGAAAAAAATCTGATCTTGTTAGTTGTGTTTAAATCGCTTAGTCTTCTTTGCGTAATCCTAAACCAAGCTCTTCTAACTTCGCTTTTACTTCTTCTAATGACTTGCGTCCAAGGTTACGAACTTTCATCATGTCGTCTTCTGATTTATTCGCAAGTTCTAGTACTGTATTAATACCAGCGCGTTTTAAACAGTTATAAGAACGAACAGAAAGATCAAGCTCTTCGATAGTCATCTCTAAAACTTTTTCTTTTTGATCTTCTTCTTTTTCGACCATGATTTCAGCAGTTTGTGCCTCATCTGTCATGCCAACGAAGATGTTAAGATGCTCGGTTAAAATTTTTGCTCCGAGCGAAATCGCCTCTTTCGGACCGATGCTGCCATCTGTCCACACATCAAGAGAAAGTTTGTCGTAGTCAGAAGACTGACCAACACGAGTATTTTCCACTTGGAAATTGACGCGTGATACTGGAGTGTAAATAGAGTCGATCGGGATCACGCCGATAGGAAGATCCTCACGTTTGTTTTGATCAGCAGGAGTGTAACCACGGCCGCGTTGTGCATACATACGCATACGTAAATGACCGTTTTTAGCGATTGTTGCAATATATAGATCTGGGTTTAAAATTTCTACGTCACTGTCATGTGTAATGTCAGCAGCCGTAACTGTACCATCGCCTTTAACATCAATCTCAATAACTTTTTCTTCGTCAGAGTAGATTTTAAGAGCTAGTTTTTTCACGTTCAAAATGATTGAAGCTACATCTTCTACTACGCCTTCTACAGTTGAGAATTCGTGAAGAACACCATCAATTTGAATTGAAGTGACAGCAGCTCCTGGTAATGAAGACAGAAGGATACGACGTAAAGAATTACCCAAAGTGTTTCCATATCCGCGTTCAAGCGGTTCTACAACAAACTTTCCATATTTGGAATCTTCGCTGATCTCCACCGTTTCAATCTTTGGTTTTTCAATTTCGATCATTTTATTTACCCTCCTTCAAAACATCGAATGTATAGGTTCTTTCCATCATAGATTCGATCGTCAATGACGTATCGTTTATTATCTGCACAAGACAGTCTGTACAAAAAATGATGTTCTCATACAATATGAGACGCACCCATTACACGCGACGACGTTTTGGCGGACGGCAACCATTATGAGGAACTGGAGTAACGTCTTTAATAGCAGTTACTTCTAAACCAGCAGCTTGAAGTGCACGAATAGCAGCTTCACGACCAGCACCAGGACCTTTAACAGTTACTTCCAACGTTTTCAGACCATGTTCAAGGGATGTTTTAGCAGCAGTTTCTGCAGCCATTTGAGCAGCGAATGGTGTAGATTTACGTGAACCACGGAAACCAAGAGCACCAGCACTTGACCAAGATACAGCGTTACCTTGCATATCTGTAATCGTTACGATTGTATTGTTAAATGTAGAACGAATGTGTGCGATACCAGATTCGATATTCTTTTTCACACGACGTTTACGAGTTTGTTGTTTACGAGCCATGTTAAGAAGGAACCTCCTTTACCAATTATTTTTTCTTGTTCGCAACTGTTTTACGAGGACCTTTACGCGTACGCGCATTGTTCTTCGTATTTTGACCACGAACAGGTAAGCCACGACGGTGACGGATACCACGGAATGAACCGATTTCCATCAGACGTTTAATATTTAATGAAGTTTCGCGACGTAAGTCACCTTCAAGTTTGTATGAATCTAATTGTTCACGGATTTTGTTTAACTCATCTTCAGTTAAGTCGCGTACGCGTGTATCTTCTGAAATACCTGCATCAGCTAGTACTTTCTGAGCTGTAGTTTTACCAATACCGAAAATGTACGTTAATGAAATTACCACGCGTTTGTCGCGAGGAATATCAACACCAGCAATACGTGCCATGTACGTTGTGCACCTCCTTTAGAATTAACCTTGTTTTTGTTTATGTTTAGGATTTTCACAGATTACCATTACTTTACCGCGTCGGCGAATTACTTTACATTTTTCGCAGATCGGTTTCACAGATGGTCTCACTTTCATCTAACCTAACCTCCTTAGTAGTCCGGAGCGCAAAAGATTATTTAAAACGGTATGTGATACGACCGCGAGTTAAATCATAAGGAGATAACTCAATAGTAACCTTATCTCCAGGTAGAATACGGATAAAGTGCATACGAATCTTACCAGATACGTGTGCTAGAATCACATGTCCATTTTCTAATTCTACCTTAAACATCGCGTTTGGCAAAGTCTCAACAACTGTCCCTTCGACTTCAATTACATCATCTTTCGCCATCTACTCTGTCTCCTCTCTATATGCAAATTAAAGTTCTCATCGTTACATCAAACGGATATCTGCTGCAACTTTAGAAGCAACCTCGTTTCAACATATGTTTGGATTGTATGAGAGATGTTTGAAAGACGCTCGTCTGGTTTCGCTTCACACAATCCACGGAATATACAGAACCAGTAAGGGCACTGAATCTCCCATGTTTACACGAATACCGGAATGTCTTGGATGAGATATTCATACCCGTTACACAGATGCTTCCACGAAACCCATTATACTCCTCCAAAAGGTATGTTGCACTTTTAAGAAGAAATATATACCGGGCACAATATGCTTTTGCAACTCTCAAAAAAATTATGTTTCGTTGTTGCTCCCGCATGCCTCCCGCGGAAGCAGTACTCTGCGCCCGGAGCCGGGTATCAGCTGCGGCTGCTCTGTAATAGAGCATCAAGATCAGCAAACACTTTGTTAATATCTTGCTGTCCATCTATATTAGTTAACACGCCTTTAGCTTGATAGAAATCAAGTAGAGGTTGTGCTTGTTTCATATTTACTTCCAGACGGTTCGCAACCGTTTCAGGATTATCATCTGCACGTGTATAAAGCTCGCCACCATCTTTATCACATTTCCCTTCCTCAGCAGGAGGATTGAAAATTAAATGATAGGATGTACCACAAGTTTTACAAATACGTCTACCTGAAAGACGAGCAATTAACTCATCCTTTTCAACTTGAATGTTTAATGTATGCTCAATAGCTTTACCTAGGTCAGCAAGAATGCTATCTAAGGCTTCAGCTTGAGGAACAGTACGTGGGAAACCATCTAATAAGAATCCTTTTTCACAATCAGGTTTAGCCAGTCGCTCACGAACAATACCAATCGTTACTTCATCAGGTACAAGTGCACCTTGATCCATAAACGACTTAGCTTGTAAGCCTAGTTCAGTACCTTCTTTAATTGCAGCACGGAACATATCGCCTGTAGAAATATGAGGAATTGCGTACTTCTCAACAATTTTATCTGCCTGCGTACCTTTACCAGCACCTGGCAGACCCATTAAAACGATATTCATTAGGAAATATTCCTCCCACAAAAGGTTTGCTGATTAAAGGAAACGATGGAACGTTCCCTAAAAACCAACATTATTTCATAAAGCCTTTGTAGTGACGTTTAACAAGTTGAGATTCTAGCTGCTTCATCGTTTCGAGCGCTACGCCGACTACGATAATAATACTAGTACCACCGATCTGCACTGAGGCAGGTAGATTCATAAAGTTTATGAATATAACCGGCATTACTGAAATAACAGTTAAGAAAATCGCGCCGACAAATGTCAGACGATATAACACGCTTGTTAAATACGTTTGAGTGTTTTCACCAGGACGAATACCTGGAATATAAGCACCTTGCTTTTTCAAGTTATCTGCCACATTTTCTGGATTCACTTGTACGAATGCATAGAAATATGTGAATGCGATGATTAATGCCACATAAATAATCATTCCAACAGGTTTTGTATGATCAAACGTGTTATTAATGAAAGTAGTAACATTATTTTCACCGAAGAACGGAACTAACGTACGAGGTGTCATCAGAAACGCTGAAGCAAAGATTACAGGAATAACCCCTGCAGCATTTACTTTTAACGGTAAATGAGTTTGTTGACCACCAGTTTGTTGATTTCGCCCAGTAACTCGTTTTGCATATTGAATTGGAATTTTACGTAGTGCTTGTTGCACGTAGATAACTCCAATAACAACCGCAAGCAAGATTAAAACAAGTAGACCAAGGATAATTAGGTTGATAAATAGCTTATCACCCGCACCCTCTATTTGTTGTGCATAGATTTGGTTGATACCTGTAGGTAATGCCGCAACGATACCTGCGAAGATTACAACAGAAATACCATTACCAACGCCATGCGCAGTAATTTGATCAGCAAGCCATACTAGGAATGCTGTACCCGCTGTTAATACAATAGAGATTATAACATATGTTAAAACTCCTTCTTCCTTAATCAATGACCCGCCATACATTCTATTAAAACCAAATGACATCGCGAATGATTGAATAAAAGCAAGAATAATAGTAAAGTAGCGTGTAAATTGCGCAAGTTTACGTCTTCCGACTTCACCTTGCTTTGCCCACTCAGCAAACTTCGGTACTACGTCCATTTGCAATAACTGAACAATAATTGAGGCTGTGATGTAAGGCATAATCCCCATTGCAAAGATGGAGAAGTTCTTTAAAGCACCACCGCCAAAAGTATTCAGGAAACCAACGAGGTTAAACTCATCAGTTGCCTTTAATACATTAGCGTCAACGTTAGGTACTGGAATGAAAGTTCCAATACGAAAAACGATTAACATTAAAAGTGTGAAAATGATTTTATTTCTTATATCTCGAACACGCATAAAGTTAGAGATTGTCTGAAACATTAAATCACCTCAGTAGTTCCGCCGGCATTCTCGATTGCTTCTTTCGCTGAAGCTGAGAATTTATGAGCTTTGACAGTAAGCTTTTTATTAAGAGTTCCGTTGCCTAGAACTTTAATTCCAGCTTTTTCATTGCTCACTAGACCAGTTTCAAGTAATAATGCAGCAGTTACCTCTGCACCGTCTTCGAAACGGTTTAAAGCATCAAGGTTAACGATCGCGTATTCTTTACGGTTAATGTTCGTAAAGCCACGTTTTGGTAAACGACGGAATAATGGGTTCTGACCGCCTTCAAAGCCTGGGCGTACACCGCCACCAGAACGAGCGTTTTGACCTTTATGACCTTTACCTGCTGTTTTACCGTTACCAGAACCGATACCACGACCAACGCGGTTGCGTTGCTTACGAGAACCTTCTGCTGGTTTTAACTCATGCAGTTTCATAGTGGGTGGCACCTCCTTGTTCAATAATTGGAAATTAAATTTCTTTTACAGTAACTAAGTGAGCTACTTTATCAAGCATACCGCGAGTAGCTGCGTTATCAGCTTTCTCTACAGTTTGGTGTAATTTACGTAAACCTAAAGCTTCAACAGTTTTGCGTTGTGCAGGTTTAGTACCAATCACAGATTTAGTAAGGGTGATTTCTAATTTGTTAGCCATTATCTTTCCCCCCTTATCCTAATAGTTCTTCCACTGATTTACCACGTAATTTAGCTACGTCCTCTACGCGTTTTAATTCAGTTAAACCTTGAATTGTTGCACGCACCATGTTGATTGGTGTGTTAGATCCAAGTGATTTTGAAAGAATATCAGTAATACCAGCAAGTTCTAGTACAGCACGTACTGGACCACCAGCGATAACCCCTGTACCAGGAGCAGCAGGTTTGATTAGGATTTCTCCTGCACCAAAGCGACCTTGCACTAAGTGTGGAGTTGTTCCACCTACGCGTGGCACTTCGATTAAGTTTTTCTTCGCATCTTCAACAGCTTTGCGGATAGCATCTGGCACCTCTTGAGCTTTACCAGTACCGAAACCTACATGACCGTTTCTATCGCCAACTACAACTAATGCTGTGAAGCGGAAGCGACGTCCACCTTTAACAACTTTAGCAACGCGGTTAATAGTAACTACGCGTTCTTCAAGTTCTCCAAGTTTGTTTGCGTCAATACGACTCATGAAATGTGTCCCTCCTTCTTATTAAAATTCTAAACCGTTCTCACGTGCAGCTTCAGCTAAAGCTTTAACACGTCCATGATATAAGTAACCACCACGGTCAAATACTACAGCAGTAATATTTTTTTCCGCAGCGCGTTTTGCGATTGTTTCACCGACTTTAGTTGCTGCGTCAACATTGCTACCAGCACCTTCGAAACCATTTTCTTGAGAAGATGCGCTAACAATTGTTACGCCTGCTACGTCATCGATAAGTTGCGCGTAAATGTTCTTGTTAGAACGGAATACGTTTAAGCGTGGACGCTGAGCAGTACCCGAAATTTTAGAACGAACGCGAGCATGACGTTTTTTACGAACCTGATTTTTATCTTGTTTCGTAATCACAAGGGTCACTCCTTTCTAATGCTTAAGCTGCATTATTTACCTGTTTTACCTTCTTTACGACGAACATATTCGCCTTCATAACGAATACCTTTACCTTTATAAGGCTCTGGTGGACGAACGTCACGGATGTTAGATGCAAGAGCACCAACGCGTTCTTTGCTGATACCTTTAACGATGATCTTTGTGTTTGAAGGAACTTCAATTTGTAGACCATCTTCAGGTGTGAACTCTACTGGATGAGAGTAACCTACGTTAAGTACAAGTTTATTACCTTGTAATTGCGCACGGTAACCAACACCGATAAGTTCTAAAGCTTTTTCGAAACCTGCAGAAACACCAGTAACCATGTTCGCAAGAAGCGCACGAGTAGTACCGTGGTTTGTGCGGTGTTCTTTTGAATCAGAAGGACGTACTACAGTGATTACGTTACCCTCTTGCTCAATTTTCATATCTTGGTGGAAAGAACGAACAAGTTCGCCTTTAGGACCTTTAACAGTAACAGTGTTGTCAGCTGCAACAGTAACAGTTACGTTAGCTGGTACCTCGATAATTTTTTTACCTACACGAGACATTTAGTTGCACCTCCATTCATTTATTGCTAATTACCAAACGTATGCTAGAACTTCGCCGCCAACTTGTTTAGCGCGAGCTTCTTTATCTGTTAATAAACCTTGTGAAGTTGACACTAAAGCGATACCAAGACCGTTCAATACTTTAGGTACTTCATTTGTTTTAGCATATACACGTAAACCAGGTTTAGAAATACGTTTTAAGCCAGTGATAACGCGCTCGTTATCTTTTCCATATTTTAAGAAAATACGGATGATACCTTGTTTGTTGTCTTCCACGTATTCTACGTCACGTACGAAACCTTCACGCTTTAAAATTTCAGCGATTTCTTTTTTCACGTTGGAAGCTGGTACTTCTAACTTCTCGTGACGAACCATGTTCGCATTACGAATGCGAGTAAGCATATCTGCAATCGGATCAGTCATTGTCATTACATTTACCTCCTTCCCAAATTAGGGGATTACCAGCTGGCTTTTTTCACGCCAGGAATTTGTCCCTTATATGCAAGTTCTCGGAAACAAATACGGCAAAGTTTGAATTTGCGATATACTGAATGTGGACGACCACAGCGTTCACAACGTGTATACTCTTGCACTTTAAACTTTTGCTTACGTTGTTGTTTAACGATCATAGATTTTTTAGCCACGTTTTCGCCCTCCTTGTTTGATTACTTTTGGAACGGCATACCGAATTGTGTCAATAACTCGCGAGCTTCTTCGTCAGAGTTCGCTGTCGTTACGATCACGATGTCCATACCGCGTACTTTTGAAACTTTATCGTAATCGATTTCTGGGAAAATTAATTGTTCTTTAACACCTAGAGTGTAGTTACCGCGACCATCGAATGCTTTCTTAGAAACACCACGGAAGTCACGTACACGAGGTAGTGAGATAGAAATTAATTTGTCCAAGAATTCATACATACGCTCACCGCGTAATGTAACTTTAGCACCGATAGGCATACCTTCACGAAGACGGAAACCTGCGATCGATTTTTTAGCTTTAGTTACTACTGGTTTTTGACCAGTGATAATTGTTAATTCTTCAACAGCTGCATCTAACGCTTTAGAGTTTTGAACTGCATCACCAACACCCATGTTGATAACGATTTTCTCAACTTTCGGTAGTTGCATAACTGATTTATATCCAAATTTGCTCATAAGAGCTGGAGAAACTTCATTTAAATATTTTTCTTTTAGGCGGCTCATGTGTGTACCTCCCTTCTATTTATACTAATTAGTCGATTACTGCACCTGATTTTTTTGCTACACGAACTTTTTTACCGTTTTCGATTTTATAACCTACACGAGTCGGCTCGCCAGATTTAGGATCGATTAGCATTACGTTCGAAACGTGAATTGCAGCCTCTTGGCTAACAATACCACCTTGTGGATTCAATTGGTTAGGTTTAACGTGTTTTTTCACGATGTTCACACCTTCAACAAGAACGCGATCTTGTTTTGGGAAAGCAGCAAGGATTACGCCTTCTTTGCCTTTATCCTTACCAGTGATTACCTTAACCTTGTCACCTTTTTTTACATGCATGCTGTCGCACCTCCTTGATTGGCACTGTCATGAAATTAAAGAACTTCTGGAGCTAGAGAAACGATTTTCATGAAGTTGCTGTCACGTAGTTCACGTGCAACAGGTCCGAAAATACGAGTTCCGCGTGGTGATTTATCATCACGAATAATTACACAAGCATTTTCATCAAATTTGATGTACGTGCCGTCTTTACGACGAACGCCTGATTTAGTACGAACGATAACAGCTTTAACAACGTCACCCTTCTTGACAACGCCACCTGGTGTTGCTTTCTTAACTGTACAAACAACGATATCACCGATGTTAGCAGTTTTACGGCCAGAGCCACCAAGCACTTTAATTGTAAGAACTTCACGTGCACCTGAGTTGTCAGCAACTTTCATACGACTTTCTTGTTGGATCACTTAGGTTACCTCCCTTCGGAAATTGGTTGTTCCGAAATAGTTATTAAATAATAACCGCTTTTTCTACAACTTCTACTAGACGGAAACGTTTAGTAGCTGATAGCGGGCGAGTTTCCATGATACGTACGATATCACCGATTTTCGCTGTGTTTAACTCATCATGAGCTTTAAACTTTTTAGAGTATTTTACACGCTTACCATAAAGCTTGTGCTTTTTGTAAGTTTCAACTAAAACAGTAACAGTTTTGTCCATTTTATCTGAAACAACGCGGCCCGTGTAAACTTTGCGTTGATTGCGCTCAGTCATACTTGAAAACCTCCTTTATCAGTTATTTGCACTGATTTCTCTTTCACGAATAACAGTTTTCATACGCGCGATTGCTTTACGCACTTCACGAATACGAGCTGTGTTTTCTAATTGACCAGTCGCCAATTGGAAGCGAAGGTTGAAAAGCTCTTCTTTCAGTGATTTCACTTTTAATTCTATTTCAGAAGTAGCAAGGTCACGGATTTCATTAGCTTTCATTAGATTCACCACCAGTTTCTTGACGTTTTACGATCTTACATTTAACAGGAAGTTTGTGTGATGCTAAACGAAGTGCTTCACGTGCAACTTCTTCAGATACGCCAGCAATTTCGAACATTACTTTTCCTGGTTTAACTACTGCTACCCAACCTTCAGGAGAACCTTTACCAGAACCCATGCGGACTTCTAGAGGTTTTTTAGTGTAAGGTTTATGTGGGAAGATTTTAATCCAAACTTTACCGCCACGTTTCATGTAACGAGTCATCGCGATACGAGCAGATTCGATTTGACGGTTAGTAATCCAGCTAGCAGTTTGAGCTTGTAAGCCCCATTCGCCGAAAGTTACTTCTTTACCGCCTTTCGCTTCGCCACGCATGTTGCCGCGGTGTTCACGACGGTATTTAACGCGTTTAGGCAATAACATATTATTTGCCTCCTTCCACAGATTTCTTCGTAGGAAGAACTTCACCACGGTAGATCCATACTTTAACGCCTAATTTACCGTAAGTAGTATCAGCTTCTGCGTGTGCATAATCGATGTCAGCACGTAGAGTATGAAGTGGAACAGTTCCTTCACTATAGTGTTCAGCACGCGCGATATCAGCGCCACCTAAACGACCAGATACTTGTGTTTTAATTCCTTTTGCACCAGCGCGGATTGTGCGTTGGATCGCTTGCTTTTGCGCACGACGGAATGATACACGATTTTCTAATTGACGAGCGATGTTTTCAGCTACTAGACGAGCGTCAAGATCTGCACGTTTGATTTCAATGATGTTGATGTGTACACGTTTACCAGTTAAATCGCTAAGGTATTTACGAAGATTTTCAACTTCAGTACCACCTTTACCGATTACCATACCTGGTTTCGCAGTGTGAATTGTAATGTTTACACGGTTTGCAGCACGTTCGATTTCTACTTTAGAAACTGAAGCGTCTTTAAGAGCCGTTTCAATATATTTACGCACTTTGATGTCTTCGTGAAGTAGAGTTGCATAGTCTTTTTCAGCGTACCATTTTGACTCCCAGTCACGAATAATACCAACGCGTAGTCCTATTGGATGTACTTTTTGACCCACGGATTAACCCTCCTTCTTCTCAGATACCACTAGAGTAATGTGGCTTGTGCGTTTGTTAATTGCGCTTGCACGTCCTTGTGCACGTGGACGGAAACGTTTTAAAGTTGGACCTTCGTCAACGAATACTTCAGAAACTACTAAAGAGTTGATGTCAAGATCGTAGTTGTGCTCAGCGTTAGCAACTGCAGATTTTAATACTTTCTCAACGACTGGAGACGCCGCTTTTGGAGTATGACGTAAAATTGCAACTGCTTCACCAACTTGCTTACCTCGGATTAAGTCTACAACTAGACGTACTTTGCGAGGAGCAATGCGTACTGTACGAGCGATAGCTTTAGCTTGTGTCATTAGGATTTACCTCCTCTCAAAATTAGCGTCTTGTTTTCTTGTCGTCTGCACCGTGACCTTTATAAGTACGTGTCGGTGCGAACTCACCAAGTTTATGGCCTACCATATCTTCTGTTACGTATACAGGAACATGTTTACGTCCATCATATACAGCAATCGTTAAACCGATGAAGTTCGGGAAGATTGTAGAACGGCGTGACCAAGTTTTGATAACTTGTTTTTTCTCAGAAGCCTCTTGCGCTTCCACTTTTTTCATTAAGTGGTCATCGACAAAAGGTCCTTTTTTCAAGCTGCGACCCATGTAGGAACCTCCCTCCGTGATTCCACCACGGCTCTCACATAGAACCGTAGTTTAACCACTTTATTTTTTACGACTACGGATGATAAATTTATCCGATTTGTTTTTCTTCTTGCGAGTTTTGTAACCAAGTGCTGGTTTACCCCAAGGAGTCATTGGTGATTTACGTCCGATTGGAGAACGTCCTTCACCACCACCGTGTGGGTGATCGTTAGGGTTCATTACAGAACCACGAACTTCTGGGCGTTTACCTAACCAACGGCTACGACCTGCTTTACCGATGTGTACAAGTTCGTGTTGTTCGTTACCAACTTGACCGATTGTAGCGCGGCAAGTAGCTAAAACTAAACGTACTTCACCAGATTGTAAACGAACGATAACGTACTTATCTTCACGACCAAGTACTTGCGCAGAAGTACCAGCTGAACGTACTAATTGTCCGCCTTTACCAGGTTTTAACTCGATGTTATGGATTGTAGTACCCATTGGAATGTTTGCTAATGGTAAAGTGTTACCTACTTTAATATCAGCATCTGGACCAGAAACGATTGTTTGACCAACCTCTAGACCTTTTGGTGCTAAGATGTAAGCTTTTGCTCCATCAGCGTAGTTGATTAATGCGATATTCGCAGAACGGTTTGGATCATATTCAATAGTAGCAACTTTTGCCGGAATGCCATCTTTAACACGTTTGAAATCGATAACACGGTATTGCTTCTTATGACCACCACCATGATGACGAACAGTGATTTTACCTTGGTTGTTACGACCAGCTTTGCGTTTAGTTGGTTCAAGCAATGATTTCTCAGGCTTGTTAGTTGTAATTTCCGCAAAGTCTAATGACGTCATGTTACGACGACCATTAGAGGTAGGTTTATACTTTTTAATCGCCATTGTGTTTTCCCTCCTTCTTGAGTGTTCAAATCATAAATCCGTTAGGATTACATTTCGAATAATTCAATTTCTTTGCTATCAGCAGTTAGTTTAACGATCGCTTTACGACGTTTGTTAGTGTAACCACCGTAACGGCCTACGCGTTTGAATTTACCTTTGTAGTTAAGAACGTTTACTTTCTCAACTTTTACGCCAAAGATTTCTTCTACAGCGTCTTTTACTTGAGTTTTGTTAGCGCGAGTGTCTACTTCGAAAGTATACTTTTTCTCTGCCATAAGTTCTGAAGAACGCTCAGTAATGACCGGACGTTTTAAAATATCACGTGCTTCCATTATCCAAGCACCTCCTCAACTTTTTCTACTGCAGACTTAGTGAATACAACTTTATCATGACCTAATAGATCAAGAACGTTGATTCCGTTTGCAGTTAAAACTGTTACACCTGGGATGTTACGAGCAGATAATGCTACGTTTTCATCTAGGTCAGCAGTTACGAATAAAGATTTTTTCTCTAAAGAAAGATCTTTAAGGATTTTTGTGAATTCTTTTGTTTTTGGTGCTGCTAGAGTTAGAGCATCAAGAACTAAGAAGTTTTGTTCTACTACTTTAGCTGATAAAGCAGATTTAAGAGCTAAACGACGAACTTTTTTAGGTAATTTATAAGAATAGCTACGTGGAGTAGGACCGAATACGATACCACCGCCGCGCCATTGTGGAGAACGGATAGAACCTTGACGAGCACGACCAGTTCCTTTTTGACGCCATGGTTTACGACCACCACCAGCAACTTCAGAACGGTTTTTAACCTTGTGATTACCTTGACGAAGAGAAGCGCGTTGAGCAACTACTGCGTCGAATAATACTGCTTCATTTGGCTCGATTCCGAAGATCGCATCGTTTAATTCGATTTCACCAACTGAAGCACCTGTTTGACTAAGTACAGATACTTTTGTCATTCCTGTTTCCTCCTTTCCTTAAGTGATTACTTAGCTTTAATTGCAGTTTTTACTGTAACTAGAGCTTTTTTAGAACCAGGAACATTACCTTTAACAAGTAGTAAGTTACGATCTGTGTCAACTTTCACGATTTCTAAGTTTTGGATTGTAACTACATTGCCACCCATTTGACCAGGTAATTTCTTTTGTTTGAATACGCGGTTCGGAGCAACTGGACCCATTGAACCAGGACGACGGTGGTAACGAGAACCGTGGGCCATAGGACCACGAGATTGTCCGTGGCGTTTGATAACACCTTGGAAACCTTTACCTTTAGTAACTCCTGTTACATCGATTACATCGCCTTCTGCGAAAATTTCTACTTTGACTTCTTGACCAACTTCGTATTCTTCCACGTTCACGTTGCGGAATTCACGAATGAAGCGCTTAGGAGCAGTGTTCGCTTTTGCTACGTGACCTTGTTCTGGTTTGTTAGAAAGCTTAACGCGCTTGTCTTCGAAACCAACTTGAATTGCTTCGTAGCCGTCTGTTTCAACAGTTTTCTTTTGAAGAACTACGTTTGGAGTAGCTTCGATAACTGTTACCGGGATTAAATCGCCGTTTTCAGCGAAAACTTGTGTCATACCAATTTTTCTACCTAAGATTCCTTTAGCCATTTGTCACACCTCCTGTAAGTTTTAAAAGTTATATTGTTTTTACCATTAAAGTTTGATTTCGATATCAACGCCAGATGGTAAATCAAGTTTCATTAACGCGTCAACAGTTTGTGGTGTTGGGTTAACGATATCGATCAGACGTTTATGCGTACGCATTTCGAATTGTTCACGAGAATCTTTGTACTTGTGAACCGCACGAAGAATTGTGTACACAGACTTCTCAGTTGGAAGTGGAATCGGACCTGATACACTTGCACCTGAACGTTTTGCAGTTTCCACAATTTTCTCAGCAGATTGATCTAAAATACGGTGATCATACGCTTTTAAACGAATACGAATCTTTTGTTTTGCCATTATTTTCCCTCCTTCTCGCCTATTTTCTAGACATTCTCCACGAAAATTTTCCCACACACCGCCATGGCAAAGCGGCCGGGTGTGTCGGCAACCTCTCGCTTCATCGCAGTCAAAGACCAACATTCAACATTATATACAATAAAAAAAGAATAAGCAAGTCTTTTCGCTAAATTCTTTTAAATGTTGCAGATATTCTTAGTACTACTATTTCTTCGCTTTATTAAGCCGTTTATTAGTATATAAAATTTCTATACATATTGCAACACTTAAGGTTGTCATATCAACATTTTCGCACATTTCAAATAACTCAAAAAAGAAAAAAGTAGTTTCTATATAATTATAGAAACTACCTCCTTATTATAGAAAGAACACACAAGCAATCCAACCAAACAGGATTAGTGGTATGTTAATGAAAATAAACGTAGGAACACAGGTATCCCAAATATGATGATGCTGGCCATCAACATTAAGGCCTGCTGTTGGCCCTAATGTAGAATCGGATGCTGGAGAACCTGCGTCTCCTAAAGCACCAGCTGTACCGATTAAGCATAATATCGCTAAAGGACTCATATCTAAACCTTGTGCTAGCGGAACAAATAGTGTCGCGATTATAGGCACTGTAGCGAAGGACGAACCAATCCCCATCGTCACAACTAATCCTATGACTAACATGATGAAGACAGCAAGACTTCTATTTCCTTCTAATACAGTGAGTGAATTTGTAATTAAGCTGTCCACATCACCTGTTGCATTGATTACCGCCGCAAAACCATTTGCCGCAATCATAACAAAGCCAATAAAGGCCATCATCTTCATTCCTTCAGAAAGAATATCATCTGCTTCTCTCCATTTAAGAGCACCTGTAAAATACATAATCATAATACCTGCAAACGAGCCTACAATCATTGAGTCTGTTAACACTTGAGCGCATAGTGATATTACTAGTGCCAGAGCTGTAGAAAACATAATGAATTTGCTGACGTTTACATTTAAAGATTCCGTCTCCACTTCACTATGCTTATAATGTCTTGGTTTGCGGTATACAGCGAAGGCAATTATCAATCCGATTAGCATTCCTAATACGGGAATACCCATTGCTGCAGGGACATCACGTGAAGAAACAGCCATTCCTGCCTCTGACACTTGTGTAGCAACGATATCTTGAAAGATTGCTCCAAAACCAGCAGGTACAAAACTATAAGTACCAATTAAGCCTACTGCAATCAACGTTGCAATTATACGTCGATCGACTTCTAGCATATTTAAAATCTTTAAAATAGGAGGTATTAATAATGGAATGAAGGCAATATGAATAGGAATAACATTTTGAGATAAAATAGACATCACAAAAATAAGGAAGAAAATTAATACCTTCACAAGTCCTTTTCTATTACTTTCACCCTTTAATATTTTTAACATCCCGGCTATCATTAATTCGGGTATTCCTGTTTTGGCAATGGCGATTGCAAAACCACCAAGTAAGCCATAACTTAATGCAATGGTTGCTCCTGCTCCTAATCCCTCTGTAAATGATTGGACTGTTGACTCAATGCCCATCCCACTAGTTAGACCACCTACAAATGCTCCTAGAACTAACGAGAGAACTACATTGATGCGAAGCAAGCTTAATATTAACATAACGGCAACAGCCGCAATTACTGCATTCATTGTTACACTCTACTTTCATACACTAAATTACTAACATGTTAAACTTTATTATTCTGATAATTGAAAGTCAAGGTTTTTTGTAACTTCTATATTTTTTGCACTAAAAAAACAGTGTAATGATAGCCACCACACTGTTTCCGAGTTTCCTCTTATTTAATATTACAACGACTGACGTACAACCTTTTTATAGTAGCCTACCGATAGAATAGCAAAAATCGTATATAAAGCTATATAACAGCACATTGCAATCCACAAGGGAGCTGTTAACTCTGTCCCAAATAAAAACCATCCTGACTTAACAGCAAAGTAGCTATGCAATAACCCAATAACTAATGGAACACCGAAATTAAAGGCCTGTTTCATATAAATACCCTTCATGATATCTTTTTCAGCAAAACCAATCTTTCGTAGGATTGTATAGGAATCACGTTCTTCCTCCGCCTCAGACATTTGTTTAAAGTATAGAATACTACCTGTGGTCATTAAAAACGCTAACCCTAAAAATGCTGTTGTAAAGATGGTAAGACCCAATGATTCAATATTGTCTTTACGTTTTCCTTCATAGGATGATTGTGTATATTGCTTTGTCTGCCCCTTATCATCTACAGCCGTAATAATACCTGCATTTGATTGAATATATAATTTTTCTGCTGTTGCAATATCTTCGTTAGATTTTAAAGTAATTGTTGTTTGATGATGCCAAGGATAAAGAGCTGCCTGTGTAGTTAAACTTTTAAACATATCATCTGTCACAACAAAGATAGGTCCACCACCCCCAGCCGTTACAATACCACTTATCACGCTTTTATCGTGGATATCAACGACATGAAAAGTTTCTTCAAGTTCTCCTGCAGATACTACTAAATCATGATCTTTCTCTAACGGGAACATTTCAGCCATATAACCACCATAGTTTGTTAAGATAACCTCATTCCCTGAAAGCTTAGCTTCTGGAACACTCTGCTGGTAATCTGAAAGCGGAATGGTATAAATTGTGCCTTCTATTGTATATAAAGGGTTATCCTGCTGTTTTTTAGACATCAATTGACCTACAGCAGCGGTTACTCCCTGAAGACGGTAGTCAATTTTATCATAAGCAATATTATTTTCCTCTAACTTCTCTAAAAATCCCTCCCCTTGCTCTTCAAGCAATATGAAATCACCAGGTACTTGGCTATATGCAGATGCTTCCGAGGAGTAGTAGGCGATATAGGAAAGAGTCGTCACGCCTAGAGAAACGCCTGTTAACACGGTGATTAGCGTTAATGACTTTGCATTGCTCTTCATGCGATGCATGATGGGCGTTAATGCTAATACATCCTTTATGGATAAATGCCCTTTTTTCTTTAGGCGAATAGTATTCATAATAAATGCTACAGAGAAACGAAAAACAAGGAATGTTCCACCAATTGTAGTAGCTAAAATAATTATCATATTGATAAATAAATTACCAGCAGATTCGATATCGAACAACTTTGTCGATGCATAGTAGCCATAAACAATCAGTATAAGACCCAAAAAGCCAATAACCATCTGGAACGCACTAAAGCGTCTCACACGCTCATCTGCTTGTTTTGCTGCACTAAATAATGATAACAATGACACATGATGAATCATCCAAGCCATCTGTATAAGAACAATGATCAATAAGATAGTAAAAACAATCATCGACTGCATTAATGCTTGTGTACTAAAAGTCATGGTTACAAGAGCTTCTTTTTCAAGCACTCGAAGCAAAATCATTGCAAAGACACGAGAACTAAAGAAGCCTGCCAACATACCTATAATAACGGCTCCAACAAATAAGAGAATGTTTTCAACCGCTAATAAACGCACGATTAGCCCCTTAGTCATACCGATCAGTTGATACAAACCTATTTCCTTACTACGACGCTTCATAAATAAATGGTTTGCATACAGAACGAAGAACAAAACGATAAAATAAAGAATATAAGTTGCTGCCTTAAATCCGGCCGTAGCTGTTCCACTCATTTGAACAGCAGCCCACACCTCCGTATTATTTTGCAAGGTGACAAACGAAAAGTATAAGGTAACACTAAAAATAAGTGCAAAGAAATATAGATAGTAGTGCTTCATATTTTTCTTCATACTTCGAAGTACTAACTTACTAAGACTCATACCCGTCACCGCCTAGCACACTTTGTGTATGCATGATTTCTTTGAAAAAGGCCTGCCTTGTTTTATCGCCCTTATAAAGTTCACTATAGATAAGGCCATCCTTTAGAAATAACACACGTGTACAGAAACTTGCAGCTACAGCATCGTGTGTAACCATCATAATTGTCGCTTCTTTTGTTTCATTTATATTTTGTAGATTTTGAAGCAGGGCTGTAGCTGATTTAGAATCTAGTGCACCAGTGGGCTCGTCTGCAAATACCAATGACGGATTGGTAATAAGTGCACGTGCAGCAGAGGTACGCTGTTTTTGTCCACCTGATATTTCGTTGGGGTATTTATTTAAAATTTCCGTGATTCCCAACAAAGAAGTGAGTTCCTTCACTCGACTTTCGGCAACAGCTTTTGGTAACTTACTGATGGCTAACGGTAGAAGAATATTTTCTTTTACTGTCAAGGTATCTAATAAATTATAGTCTTGAAATATAAATCCCAGCTGCTCTCTTCGGAAGTTTGCTAAAGCCTTTTCTTTCATACCACGTAAACTATGACCGTTTATCTCAATAACACCTTCTGTCGCAAAGTCAATTGAGCATAAGACATTTAAAAGCGTTGTTTTACCAGAGCCAGAAGGTCCCATAATACCTACAAATTCTCCTCTATTCACTTCTACATCAATACCCTTTAATACTTCCTGAGCCGTTGATTTTTTTCCATACACTTTCTTTATTTTACGTCCTATTAAAACTGTCACTTCATAACGCCCCTTTCTATAGTTCAAGTGTACCCTGTCAAACCTAATCATTCGTGCGTTTTACATGACAATATAAAAAGGTAGGTGACATTTTCGTCATCTACCTGTTAGTTTCGCATATTCATTTTGTAAGGGGAAACGTAGTGTAAATAGCGAGCCTTCACCAACTTTAGATTGAACATTAATACGAATACCAATTTTATGGGCTACATTAGATGCTAAATAGAGACCCATACCTGTAGATTGAGAGGATTCCCTTCCCGCTGTTCCTGTATAAGATTTTTGAAAAATCCTAGGTAAATCGTCTAAAGGTATACCCCTACCTATATCTTTAATATGTAGTAATGTTGCACCTGTAGAATCATGTTCTGTAAAGATTGTTATCTCAGAATTTACTGGGCTATACTTGATGGCATTCGAAAGAATTTGTCGAATAATAAAAGCTAGCCACTTGCCATCTGTCATAACCATCTCTGTCAGTTCACCAATTTCAAAGCCAATGCCTTTTTCAAGACACCAAGCTTGCATAGCTCGGATTTCTTTATAAATAATGGGCTTCAGTTCAATCTCATTTAAATAATTATCTTTTTCAATAGCGTATAATCTTGTTTGATGCAGTTGTTGATCAACCAAAAGATGTAGTCTTAGCCATTCATTCTCTAATTTTCGACGTAGCTGTAAATCCTCAATATGTTCAAACATTAAATTAATGGCAGTTAAAGGTGCTTTTACTTCATGGACCCAAGCTAATAGTTCATCAGAATGTTCTTGTATCTGCACTTTGGCTTGATTTAACTCTAAATTCTTTTCAAAAAATGCATCCTCCATTTTTCGAAAGTATACTTCTTGAAAAGGAGATAAAGCTAAACTATTTCTATGTGCATCATCAAGGTGGCTATCCATATTTCCCAGGAAATCTTTTAATTTCCCAACTTCGATGACATAGCGACACCAAAAAAAGAGTATAAAACATACAAGTAAACTAACGTTTACATACCAAATAGAAACCCCATTTAAACCAACATCTAAAGAAAACAGCACATTTAGAATTATCAGAGTAAAAATAAAAAATCCTATCCAAGCAAAGCGTTCTCTAATAAATAATAATAACAATTCCCCTCACATCCCTCAGCATACTGCCATATAACCAAGTCCCTTTTTTGTTAGTATTACCTCATGTAAACCAATATCCTCTAGCTTTGTACGTAACCGATTAACGTTTACAGACAAAGTATTATCGTTTACGAAACGTTCGTCATCCCATAGTTTTCTCATTAGCTCGTCTCTTGAAACGATATGATTAGCCTGCTCCACTAATATTCTTAAAATAAAAAGTTCATTTTTTGTTAAAGAAGCAATGGTACCATTATACATAATTTCACTTCTCGCATAATCAATTATGGCATCGTTAAAACGTGTAACATCCATTTTTTCTTCAACGTAATCATAGGTTCTACGTAAAATAGCCTGTGCTTTTGCGAGTAAAACTTCCATATGAAAAGGCTTTTGAATAAAATCATCAGCTCCCATTTGCATAGCCATCACCATATCCATCGGGTGATCTCGGGAAGAAAGAAAAAGGATTGGCACTTTGGATAAATGACGAATTTCACGACACCAATGAAAGCCGTCATAGGCAGGCAATTGAATATCAATTAGCACGAGATGGGGCTTCTCCTCTATAAAGTCATCCATCACCTTCTGAAAATTTTTAGGTCCAACCACGTTTAGTGACCACTGCTCAAAACGTTCTTGAATCATGCTAAAAATAGAAGGATCATCTTCAATCAGCAAAATTTTCATGTCCATACTCAGTTCCCCTTTCCCTTTAATTATTTACGCTAGAGGACATGCTTGTGGTTATGTACACATACACTAATTAAAACTCTAATTTTTCTTTATTTTAACACAAAAAACCAATCTGTAGGCGTCCCTACAGATTGGTTTGGAATTAGCAAGAGCTAAAATTATTTTTGGATAGAAGCAACTACGCCAGCGCCTACAGTACGGCCACCCTCACGGATAGAGAATTTAGTACCTTCTTCAAGAGCGATTGGAGCGATAAGTTCAACTGTCATTTCGATGTTATCACCAGGCATTACCATTTCAACGCCTTCTGGTAAGTTACAGATACCTGTTACGTCAGTTGTACGGAAGTAGAACTGAGGACGGTAGTTAGAGAAGAATGGAGTATGACGGCCACCCTCTTCTTTTGATAAAACGTAAACTTCAGCTTTGAAGTTAGTGTGTGGAGTAATTGAACCTGGTTTAGCTAATACTTGACCACGTTGGATTTCTTCACGAGCAACACCACGTAGTAAAGCACCGATGTTGTCACCAGCTTCAGCATAGTCTAATAATTTACGGAACATTTCTACACCAGTTACAGTAGTAGATTTAGCTTCTTCAGCGATACCGATGATTTCAACTACGTCACCAACTTTAACTTGACCACGTTCAACACGGCCAGTTGCAACTGTACCACGACCAGTAATAGAGAATACGTCCTCTACTGGCATCATGAATGGTTTGTCAGTTTGACGTTCTGGAGTTGGGATGTAAGAATCTACAGCGTCCATTAATTCAACGATTTTTTCTTCCCATTCTGGTTCACCTTCAAGAGCTTTAAGAGCAGAACCTTTGATTACAGGAATATCGTCACCTGGGAAGTCATATTCAGATAGTAGGTCACGGATTTCCATTTCTACTAATTCTAATAATTCTTCGTCGTCAACCATATCACATTTGTTCATGAATACTACTAAGTATGGAACACCTACTTGACGAGATAAAAGGATGTGTTCACGAGTTTGTGGCATTGGGCCGTCAGCAGCAGATACTACTAAGATACCGCCGTCCATTTGAGCAGCACCAGTGATCATGTTTTTAACATAGTCAGCGTGTCCTGGGCAGTCAACGTGTGCATAGTGACGAGTTTCAGTTTCGTATTCTACGTGAGAAGTATTGATTGTGATACCACGTTCTTTTTCTTCTGGAGCGTTATCGATATCAGCGTAAGATTTAGCTGTACCACCCATTTTTTTAGAAAGAACTGTAGCGATTGCAGCAGTTAAAGTAGTTTTACCATGGTCAACGTGTCCGATTGTACCAATGTTAGCATGCGTTTTAGAACGGTCAAATTTTTCTTTAGCCATTAGAGATTGCCTCCTCAAAATTGTATGTTTTAGATTTAAAATTTATAGAATGAATGCTGATAGAGAACGGGCCCATCCCCTATCCTGCAATCATAGCTTACAAATTAGTTATACTTTATGCAAGATGAAATTTCAATTATTCACCTTTATTTTTTTTGATGATATCTTCAGAGATTGATTTTGGTACTTCTTCATAATGATCGAATACCATTGAGAATACACCGCGACCTTGCGTTGCAGAACGTAAAGTTGTTGCATATCCAAACATTTCTGAAAGTGGAACCATCGCACGAACAACTTGAGCGTTACCGCGAGCTTCCATACCTTCTACGCGACCACGGCGAGAAGTGATGTTACCCATGATATCACCAAGATATTCTTCAGGAATTACAACTTCAACTTTCATCATAGGCTCTAAAAGAACTGGACTACATTTTGATGCAGCAGCTTTAAGTGCCATTGATGCAGCGATTTTAAATGCCATTTCGTTTGAGTCAACATCATGGTATGAACCATCGAATAATTTCGCTTTGATGTCGATTAATGGGTAACCAGCGATTACACCGCGGTCAAGCGAGTCACGAAGACCTGCTTCTACAGCTGGAATATATTCACGTGGTACTACACCACCAACGATAGCATTTTCGAATTCAAAGCCTTTACCCTCTTCATTTGGAGAGAACTCGATCCATACGTCACCGTATTGACCACGACCACCTGATTGACGAGTGAATTTACCTTGAACTTGAGCAGAGCCACGGAATGTTTCACGGTAAGATACCATTGGAGCACCTACGTTAGCTTCTACTTTAAATTCACGGCGCATACGATCAACTAAGATATCAAGGTGAAGCTCACCCATACCTGAGATAATTGTTTGACCAGTTTCTTGGTCTGTATGTGCACGGAATGTTGGATCTTCTTCTTGTAGTTTTTGTAAAGCTTGACCCATTTTATCTTGGTCAGCTTTTGATTTTGGTTCTACAGAAAGAGAGATAACTGGTTCTGGGAACTCCATAGACTCAAGGATAACAAGGTTTTTCTCTTCACAAAGAGTGTCACCAGTTGTTGTATCTTTAAGACCTACAGCAGCTGCGATATCACCAGCAAATACTTTTGAAATCTCTTCACGGCTGTTAGCGTGCATTTGTAGGATACGACCTACACGTTCACGTTTACCTTTTGAAGAGTTTTGTACGTATGAACCTGATTCAAGAACACCAGAGTACACACGGAAGAACGTTAATTTACCTACGAATGGGTCAGTCATAACTTTAAATGCTAAAGCTGAGAATGGCGCTTCGTCTGATGATGGACGTTCAGTTTCATCACCATCTGGAGTTGTACCTTTAATAGCTGGTACATCAACCGGTGATGGTAAGTAATCGATAACTGCGTCAAGCATTTTACGAACACCTTTGTGTTTGAATGCTGTACCACAGATTACTGGGTAGAATTCTACAGCGATTGTCGCTTTACGGATAGCCGCTTTAAGCTCTTCTTTTGTAATTTCTTCACCAGCAAAGTATTTTTCCATGATTTCTTCGTTAACTTCAGCGATTGCTTCGATTAACTTCTCACGGTATTCTTCAGCTTGCGCTTGGAATTCTTCAGGAATTGGTTGACCTTCACGTAATGCTGTACCTTCTTCGTTATCGTAGTAAGTTACATCCATTTCAACTAGGTCAATAATTGCTTTGAACTCATCTTCCGCACCAATTGGTAATTGGATTGGATGAGCATTTGCTTGTAAACGCTCGTGTAAAGTACCTACAGAATATAGGAAATCTGCACCCATTTTATCCATTTTGTTAATGAATACGATACGTGGTACACCGTAAGTTGTAGCTTGACGCCATACAGTTTCTGTTTGAGGTTCAACACCAGATTGAGCATCAAGTACAGTTACTGCGCCGTCAAGTACACGTAAAGAACGTTCTACTTCTACAGTGAAGTCTACGTGTCCAGGAGTATCGATGATGTTTACGCGGTTGCCTTTCCATTGAGCTGTTGTCGCAGCAGAAGTGATTGTGATACCACGTTCTTGCTCTTGCTCCATCCAGTCCATTTGAGAAGCGCCTTCATGAGTTTCACCGATTTTGTGAATCTTACCTGTGTAATAAAGGATACGCTCAGTTGTTGTTGTTTTACCAGCATCAATGTGAGCCATGATCCCAATATTACGAGTATTCTCTAGTGAGAATTCGCGTTTCATTAGGTATTTCTCCTTCCATATTGGGCTTATGCTATGTTTAGATTACCAACGGTAGTGAGCGAATGCTTTGTTCGCTTCTGCCATTTTGTGCATATCTTCACGTTTCTTAACTGATGCACCAGTGTTGTTAGAAGCATCAAGGATTTCGTTAGCTAAACGCTCTTCCATAGTTTTTTCACCACGAAGACGAGAATAGTTAACTAGGTAACGAAGACCTAAAGTTGTACGACGTTCTGGGCGTACTTCAACTGGTACTTGGTAGTTAGAACCACCAACACGGCGAGCACGTACTTCAAGAACTGGCATTACGTTATTTAGAGCAGCTTCGAATACTTCGATTGGATCTTGACCAGAACGTTCTTTAACTAGTTCGAACGCACCGTATAAAATCTTTTGAGAAGTACCTCTTTTACCATCAATCATCATTTTATTGATTAAACGAGTTACTAGTTTTGAATTATAAATTGGATCTGGTAACACGTCACGTTTGGAAACAGGACCTTTACGAGGCATGTGTTTTCCTCCTTTCATTGAGTAAATATATAGTGGGATTTAAATTATTTTTTTTCTTTAGGGCGTTTTGTACCGTATAAAGAACGTGATTGCATACGACCGTTTACACCAGCAGTATCAAGAGCACCACGAACGATATGGTAACGAACACCCGGTAAGTCTTTTACACGACCGCCACGGATAAGAACAACACTGTGCTCTTGTAAGTTGTGGCCTTCACCAGGAATGTACGCTGTAACCTCGATTTGGTTAGTTAAACGTACACGAGCGTATTTACGTAACGCTGAGTTTGGTTTTTTAGGCGTCATTGTACCTACACGAGTACAAACACCACGTTTTTGTGGAGATTTAACATCAGTTAAAGATTTTTTAAATGAGTTATATCCTTTGTTTAACGCTGGTGAATTTGATTTCGTGATTTTAGATTTACGAGGCTTACGTACCAATTGGTTAATTGTAGGCATCGATTTTTCCTCCCTTCATTCCTTCTTTTTTTAATACCACACATCCAGGTGGTTCATTTTTTGGGTAAAAACAAAGTCTTTGTGCATTTTACACAAAAACTACTCTACAGTAATCGCAACTACCGCAGCTCCAACATGGATTCCACAGGCTTTGCCCAGTTCCTTTTTGGACTCAACAAGAATAACTGGTATACCGATTTCTCTCGCGAAAGATATGGCCGAATCGGTTACCCAATTGTCTGCATCAAGTGCCACAAAAAGTTCTTTCACTGAACCAGCTCGCATTGCTTTTACTGCTTGCTTTGTACCTATGATTGTTTGACTAGCCCTTACTTTATCATAAGACATTTACATATCCTCCGAAGTACAGACAGTTAACTATCAACCTTCAATATATTATCATTACTCATTTACACTGTCAACTAATATCTTGAAAAAGTCCGAAGAGATGATGAAAATATGCATCTCTTCGGCCTAATTTAATGTTTATTCAGCAGAAACGACTTCTGTGTCAAGCTCATCTTTTTCGATGCGGATTTGACGATAACGTTGCATACCAGTACCTGCAGGAACAAGTTTACCGATAATTACGTTCTCTTTTAATCCAAGAAGTTCGTCACGTTTACCCTTAATTGCTGCATCTGTTAACACACGTGTTGTTTCTTGGAACGATGCTGCAGATAAGAATGATTCTGTTTCAAGAGAAGCTTTTGTAATACCAAGGATAACAGGGCGACAAGTTGCAGGGTTTTTGCCATTCATAACAGCGTCTACGTTTGCCTCTGAGAATTGGTGGATATCTAGTAATGAGCCAGGTAGTAATTCTGTATCTCCAGCTTCAATTACACGCACTTTACGAAGCATTTGGCGAACCATTACCTCAATGTGTTTATCCCCAATTTCTACCCCTTGCATACGGTATACTTTTTGAACTTCTTTTAATAAATATTCTTGAACAGTTGAAACGTCTTTGACTTTTAGCAATTGTTTTGGATCGATAGAACCTTCTGTTAAAACTTGACCACGTTCTACATTATCACCTTCGATAACTTTCAAACGTGCGTTATAAGGTGCTTGATACTTACGAGTTTCTACGTCACCTTGAATTGTAATTTCTTTTAAGCCTTCACGAATTTCTGTGATATCTGAAACCGTACCAGCAATTTCTGAAATAACAGATTGACCTTTTGGATTACGTGCTTCAAAGATCTCTTGGATACGTGGAAGACCTTGTGTAATATCATCACCGGCAACCCCACCTGTATGGAATGTACGCATTGTTAACTGTGTACCTGGTTCACCGATTGATTGAGCCGCAATAATACCAACTGCTTCCCCAACTTCAACCTTCTCACCTGTCGCCAAGTTCATGCCGTAACATTTTTTACAAACGCCGTGTTTTGTATTACATGTAAATGCTGAACGGATTGTCACTTCTTCAATACCAGCCTCAATAATTGCACGAGCGATATCTTGGTCGATTAAACCGTCTTTTGCAAGAATTACTTCACCAGTTTCAGGGTGGAAGATTGTTTTCTTCGTATGACGACCAACAATACGTTCATCTAGAGCTTCAATTAACTCTGTGCCTTCCATTAGTGCACCAATCGTTAAGCCACGGTCAGTACCACAGTCATCTTCACGAACGATAACATCTTGTGCAACGTCAACAAGACGACGCGTTAAGTAACCTGAATCGGCAGTTTTTAGGGCTGTATCGGCAAGACCTTTACGAGCACCGTGAGTTGAGATGAAGTACTCTAATACTGTTAAACCTTCACGGAATGAAGATTTGATTGGAAGTTCGATAATACGACCAGCCGGGTTGGCCATCAGACCACGCATACCAGCTAGCTGAGTAAAGTTAGATGCATTACCACGGGCACCTGAATCAGACATCATGAAAATTGGGTTTGTTTTCTCAAGTGACTTCATCAGCTTTGCTTGAATTTCATCTTTTGCAGCACTCCAGCTTGAAATAACGCGATCATAACGCTCATCCTCAGTAATGAAACCACGACGGAATTGCGCTTGAACTTTATCTACTTTCTCTTGAGCTTCTGCTAAAATTTCACCTTTATCAGGTAATACCACGATATCAGATACACCTACAGTAATACCTGCACGTGTTGAATATTTGAAACCTAGGTTTTTCATACGGTCAAGCATTTTAGATGTTTCCGTAATGTGGAAACGTTTAAATACTTCAGCAATGATATTTCCTAAGAATTTCTTACGGAATGGGTTTACAACAGGTACTGATGCAAAGTATTTACGCAATACAGCTGTACGTTGTGCATCAATTTTCCCTTTTTCATCTAAATTATTATAAGCACTATCTGATTCAAGCTCTTTAAGTGTTTCTTCATCAATTGTTAACTTAGCAAAGTATTTTTCTGGTGTTACTTGCTCTAAGTTGAAATCAGTTGGCTCATTAATATAAGGGAATGATTCCGGTAAGATTTCATTAAAGATTACTTTACCGACAGTTGTTAATAAGAACATATTATTTTGTTCTTCAGTGAATGTCGGATTATTTAATGAACTTGCTTTAATTGCGATACGTGTATGCAAGTGTACATGACCTGTATCATAGGCAATTAAAACTTCATTTGGACCATAGAAAACAGTACCTTCACCACGTGCGCCTTCACGTTCAAGTGTTAAGTAGTAGTTTCCTAATACCATATCTTGAGAAGGTGTTACAACAGGTTTACCGTCTTTTGGATTCAGGATGTTTTGTGCAGCAAGCATTAGAAGACGAGCTTCAGCTTGAGCTTCAGCTGATAATGGTACGTGAACCGCCATTTGGTCACCATCGAAGTCAGCATTATAGGCTGTACATACTAATGGGTGAAGACGAATAGCACGACCTTCAACTAGTGTTGGTTCAAATGCTTGAATTCCAAGACGGTGAAGCGTTGGTGCACGGTTTAGTAATACTGGATGCTCACGGATAACATCTTCTAAAACATCCCATACGTCGTTATTTAAACGTTCGATTTTACGTTTAGCAGATTTAATGTTATGAGCAAGACCACGCTCTACTAATTCTTTCATAACGAATGGCTTGAATAATTCGATAGCCATTTCTTTTGGTAAGCCACATTGGTACATTTTTAAGTTTGGACCTACTACGATAACCGAACGACCAGAGTAGTCAACACGTTTACCAAGTAGATTTTGACGGAAACGACCTTGTTTACCTTTCAACATATGTGAAAGTGATTTTAACGGGCGGTTACCAGGACCTGTTACAGGACGTCCACGACGACCATTATCGATTAATGCATCAACAGCTTCTTGTAACATACGTTTTTCATTTTGTACGATGATGCTCGGAGCACCTAAATCTAATAAACGTTTTAAACGGTTATTACGATTAATTACACGACGGTATAAATCGTTTAAATCTGAAGTCGCGAAACGACCACCATCTAATTGCACCATTGGACGAAGCTCTGGTGGAATAACAGGTAGTACATCTAGAATCATCCATTCAGGTGAGTTTCCTGAGTTACGGAAAGATTCAACAACTTCTAGACGTTTAATGGCACGAGTACGTCTTTGACCTTGAGCAGATTTTAACTCCTCTTTTAAAGATTGTGTTTCATCTTCTAGGTCGATTTTACCTAATAATTTTTTGATTGCTTCTGCACCCATTGATGCTTCGAATGTATTACCGAATTTTTCACGGTATGCACGATACTCTTTTTCAGATAGTAATTGTTTACTTTCTAAATTAGTAGCACCTGCATCGATCACAACGTATGAAGCGAAATAGATAACTTCTTCAAGAGCACGAGGTGACATATCTAAAATTAGACCCATACGGCTAGGAATACCTTTGAAGTACCAGATATGAGAAACTGGTGCTGCTAATTCGATATGTCCCATACGTTCACGACGAACTTTAGCACGTGTTACTTCAACGCCACAACGATCACAAACTACGCCTTTATAGCGTACACGTTTATATTTCCCACAGTGACACTCCCAGTCCTTAGTTGGACCAAAAATACGCTCACAGAATAAACCATCTTTTTCTGGTTTTAGTGTACGGTAGTTAATTGTTTCAGGTTTTTTAACCTCTCCATATGACCAAGAACGAATCTTGTCAGGTGATGCTAAACCAATTTTCATATATTCAAATTCATTAACGTCTATCAAGGAGCCTACCTCCCTCTAGTATAGGTCTTTATAAAGACTCTTTTACGCAGCTCGATAATCGTTTGCAAAGATTGCCTCTTTGGCAAAGGATTAGAAATAGAATGATTTATTAAAAGAAAAAGCCAGGCAGGGCGTTAAATCCTGCCCGGCTAATTTGAAAAATAAGTTTGACCATATTCACATTTGTGAATTTGGTTTTCCATTATTCAAAAGACTCTACTGGCTCTTCTTCTGTATCTGGCTGTGGTGCAATGTTAAGTGCATCAGCTGGCTGAAGATCGTCTTCTTCGTCTAAATCGCGAAGCTCTACTTCTTCATCATTAACTGTTAACATCTTAACATCCATACCAAGAGATTGAAGTTCTTTAATCAATACTTTGAATGACTCAGGAACACCTGGCTCTGGTACACTTTCACCTTTAACGATGGCTTCATATGTTTTCACACGACCAACAACGTCATCAGATTTAACCGTTAAGATTTCTTGAAGTGTATACGCAGCACCATAAGCTTCAAGTGCCCATACCTCCATTTCACCAAAACGTTGTCCACCAAATTGCGCTTTACCACCAAGTGGTTGTTGCGTAACAAGTGAGTAAGGACCAGTTGAACGTGCATGAAGTTTATCATCAACCATGTGAGCAAGTTTGATCATATACATGATACCTACTGATACACGGTTATCGAATGGTTCACCAGAACGTCCATCATACAGGATTGTTTTACCGTCACGGTTCATCCCAGCTTCTTCCATTGTTTCCCAAACGTCTTCTTCATTAGCACCATCAAATACTGGTGTTGCCATGTGAACGCCTAGATAACGAGAAGCCATACCTAAGTGTAACTCTAAAACTTGTCCGATATTCATACGGGAAGGTACACCAAGTGGATTTAACATGATATCAACAGGCGTGCCATCTGGCATGAATGGCATATCTTCTTCTGGTAAGATACGAGAGATAACCCCTTTGTTACCATGACGTCCGGCCATTTTGTCCCCAACACGAATTTTACGTTTTTGAACAATATAAGCACGAACTAATTGGTTAACACCTGGTGGTAATTCATCGCCATCTTCACGGTTAAATACTTTAACATCAAGAATGATACCGCCAGCACCGTGTGGTACACGTAATGAAGTATCACGAACCTCACGAGCCTTTTCACCGAAGATTGCATGTAATAAACGCTCTTCAGCAGTTAATTCTGTAACCCCTTTAGGCGTTACTTTCCCAACAAGAATGTCACCGTCACGTACTTCCGCACCAATACGGATAATACCACGTTCGTCTAGGTTACGAAGTGCATCTTCTCCGACGTTTGGAATATCACGAGTGATTTCTTCTGGTCCAAGCTTTGTATCACGAGATTCTGATTCATATTCTTCGATATGAACAGATGTATAGACATCGTCTTTTACAAGGCGCTCACTCATAATAACAGCATCCTCATAGTTAAAGCCGTTCCAAGTCATGAATGCAACCAGTACGTTACGTCCAAGAGCTAGTTCGCCTTTTTCCATTGATGGACCATCTGCTAAAATGTCACGAGGTTTCACACGTTCGCCTACTTTTACAAGTGGACGTTGGTTATATGAAGTACCTTGGTTAGAACGAATGAACTTCTGTAATTTATATTTTGTTAAATCGCCTTTAACCTCTTTGCCGTCTACAACTTCAATGCGGCGTACATGGATAGAGCGAGCTTCAACGTGCTCAACAATACCATCATACTTCGCTACTACAGCTGCACCTGAATCACGCGCATCAACATGTTCCATACCAGTACCAACGAATGGTGCTTCTGGGTTAAGTAGTGGAACTGCTTGACGTTGCATGTTGGCACCCATAAGTGCACGGTTCGAGTCATCGTTTTCTAAGAACGGTATACATGCAGTCGCTGCAGAGACAACTTGTTTAGGAGATACATCCATGTAGTCCATTTGCGCTTTATTGAATACCGTGTTATCACCACGGAAACGACCTACTACTTCATCATTTACAAAAGTACCATCTGGATTTAACGGTGAATTTGCTTGTGCTACATAGTAGTTATCTTCTTCATCAGCTGTTAAATAATCAATTTGCTCCGTTACTCGACCTGTTTCGTGGTCAATACGACGATAAGGTGTTTCAATGAAGCCAAATTTATTAACTTTGGCAAATGAAGATAATGAGTTGATTAACCCAATGTTTGGACCCTCTGGTGTCTCGATCGGACACATACGACCATAGTGAGAGTAGTGAACGTCACGTACTTCGAAGCCAGCACGCTCACGCGTTAAACCACCAGGACCTAATGCAGATAGACGACGTTTATGCGTTAACTCTGCTAATGGGTTTGTTTGGTCCATGAATTGTGATAATTGAGAGCTTCCGAAGAACTCTTTAATGGACGCAATCACTGGACGGATATTGATTAATTGTTGTGGTACGATCGCAGCTGTGTCATTAATTGACATACGCTCACGTACTACACGTTCCATACGAGACAAACCGATACGGAATTGATTTTGTAGTAACTCACCAACAGAACGTAGGCGACGGTTACCTAAATGGTCAATATCATCTGTTGCACCTACTTGGTAAAGTAAGTTAAAGAAATAGCTTACTGAAGATAAAACATCAGCAGGTGTAATATTCTTCACTTCTTCATCAATGTACGCATTACCAATGATATTAATTTCTTTTTGAGCTTCATCCTTTGGAGCATAAATCTTAATAGATTGGATGGTTACATCATCTTCAAGCACTCCACCGACTTGTGATAAAGTGCGGTAACCAATACCTTTTGATGAATCTTCTAGGTAAGGTAGAATTTTATCTAAAGTACGACGATCTAGTACTGTACCTTTTTCTACTAAAATTTCGCCTGTTTCTGGATCTACAAGCGTTTCAGCAATCGTTTGGTTGAATAAACGATTTTTAATGTGAAGCTTTTTATTCATTTTGTAGCGACCAACATTCGCTAAATCATAACGTTTAGCATCGAAGAAACGAGAGTATAATAAACTCTTCGCACTTTCTACTGTTGGTGGCTCACCTGGACGTAAACGTTCGTAGATTTCTAAAAGCGCTTTTTCTGTACTTTCAGAGTTATCTTTTTCTAACGTATTACGCAAATACTCGTTATCACCGATAATATCGATAATTTCTTGATCTGAACCGAAACCTAATGCACGTAGTAACACTGTTACTGGTAGCTTACGAGTACGATCAATTCGCACATAAACTACGTCTTTCGCATCAGTTTCATACTCTAACCAAGCACCACGGTTTGGAATAACTGTAGCTCCAAAGCCTTTTTTACCGTTTTTATCAGTTTTATCATGGAAATACACACTTGGTGAACGAACTAATTGTGAAACGATAACACGTTCAGCACCGTTGATAATGAACGTACCTGTTTCTGTCATTAACGGGAAATCACCCATGAAGACATCTTGTTCTTTCACTTCGTCTGTTTCTTTGTTGTAAAGACGTACTTTCACACGTAATGGAGCTGCGTAAGTAACATCTCGCTCTTTACACTCATCAACATCATATTTAGGCTCACCTAATGAATAATCGATGAATTCTAATGAAAGATTACCTGTAAAGTCCTCGATCGGCGAAATGTCACGGAACATTTCACGTAAACCTTCTTCAAGGAACCACTCGTAAGACGCCGTTTGAATCTCAATCAGATTTGGAAGCTCAAGCACCTCTTTAATACGCGCAAAGCTTCTACGCTGGCGGTGTTGTCCGTACTGAACTAGTTGACCTGTCAACTCATTCACCCCTCAATAAAGCGATATTAGGTCTTTGCAAAATCATACAAATAGTGTATGATTTCGAAAGACAAAAAGAAAACGAGTCTTCAAAAAGATCTCATTTTCGGTTAACTAAACTTATCTTGGCAAGTATACCCATATTAAAACAATTCTATACAAAAAGGGCATACGACCTCAAAATAATATTTTTGCATTGTATCATATTATCATAGCCGATTTGTCAAGTCAATAAATTATACATATTTCATTCATTTTTTTGCGCGTACTATCCAGTACCCTTTTTTCTTTTCTACTACATCGACTTCTGAAAACTTTTCTTCTAAGTAACTTACTGTCGATGGCGCTCCTTGTTTCTTCTGAATGACTACCCAGAGTTCACCCGAAGACACTAGCCGATCGTAAGCTCCATCGTAAAAGCGGAAAATCGTTTCCTTCCCCGCACGAATTGGTGGATTCGTTAAGATAGCTGCTGCATCTACATCTTTATCAACCATCGATAGGCCGTCACTCACAAATATTCGCACATTTTGAACACCGTTCACTTGCGCATTTTTTTGCGAAAGCGCAACTGCACGTTCATTAATATCCATCATAAAAACGGTACGGTCTGGATTAGTTTTGGCAATCGATAACCCTATCGGCCCGTATCCACAACCTACATCAAAAATCGCACCATCAATATCAGGCATTTGAAAAGCGTCTATTAAAACACGGGATCCAAAATCTACTTCGCTTTTACTAAATACACCTGCATCCGTTTCGAATGAAAACGTATGCCCTAGTAACTTGAATGTCCAGTGACGTGGTTTACTTTCAGTTTGAGGCTTACTTGTATAATAGTGATCTGACATTTTCACGCCTCCTCAGAATGAAGAAAAAAGCTCGCCAAAATGACGAGCTTTCCTTTTGTTAAAAAGTAACGCGAGATTACTTAACTTCTACAGATGCGCCAACTTCTTCAAGTTTAGCTTTGATTTCTTCAGCTTCATCTTTAGAAACGCCTTCTTTAAGAGCTTTAGGAGCGTTATCTACTACTTCTTTAGCTTCTTTAAGACCTAAACCAGTGATTTCACGAACCACTTTGATTACTTTGATTTTTTCTGCACCAGCAGATGCTAATACTACGTCAAATTCTGTTTTTTCTTCAGCTGCAGCAGCACCACCAGCAACTACTGCTACTGGAGCAGCAGCTGTTACACCGAATTCTTCTTCGATAGCTTTTACTAAATCGTTTAATTCAAGAACTGTCATAGCTTTGATAGCTTCTAAGATTTGCTCTTTATTCATTATAATTTCCTCCTAATTGGATAATGTTTTATTTTTTTGCGATCAGGCCGCAGAAGTATTAGTGCGTACTAAATTACGCGCCTTGTTCTTCTTTTTGTTCTGCAACAGCTTTTGTTGCAAGTGCGAAGTTACGCACTGGAGCTTGAAGTACAGATAAAAGCATAGAAAGTAGACCTTCGCGTGATGGAAGTTCTGCAAGTGCTTTAACATCTTCAACAGAAGAAATAGTACCTTCAATAATACCAGCTTTAATTTCTAAAGCTTCATTTTTCTTAGCGAACTCGTTGATGATTTTAGCAGGCGCTACAACATCTTCATTTGAGAACGCAATTGCGTTAGGACCAACTAATACGTCGTTGATTCCTTCAAGGCCAGCAGCTTCAGCAGCACGACGAGTTAAAGTGTTTTTGTAAACTTTGAACTCAACGCCAGCTTCACGAAGTTGTTTACGAAGCTCTGTTACTTGTGCAACATTAAGACCACGGTAATCCACAACTACTACAGAAGCAGCGCCTTGGAATTTTTCAGTAATCTCTTGAACTTGTACTTGTTTGTTTTCGATTGCTTTGCTCATGATGACACCTCCTATTAGAATGGGTCATTTATACCGACAAAAGAAAAGCCTCCGAGTCAAATAGACACAGAGGCTGAAAGTCATCATCTTTAAATAAGAATCTGAATTCCGATGTCCTCGGTAGGAACATTAAGTGACAAGTCACTCCTACTGTCTACGGTACAAATGGATAATTCACAACAGCAACTATAGTATCACGTATAGCCACTATCGTCAATACATATATATAAATTATTTTACTACTACGTTAGAAGCGTCAATTTTAACCGCTGGACCCATTGTAGTTGTAACATTTACAGATTTCATGTAAGTACCTTTAGCTGCAGCAGGTTTTGCTTTTTGAACTACATCAAAAACAGCTAAGAAGTTTTCTACTAATTTTTCTGCTGAGAAAGAAACTTTACCGATAGGAGCGTGGATAATACCAGCTTTATCAGCACGGTATTCTACTTTACCAGCTTTGATTTCTTCGATAGCTTTTGTTACATCAAAAGTAACTGTACCAGTTTTAGGGTTTGGCATTAAACCTTTAGGCCCTAATACACGACCAAGTTTACCAACTTCACCCATCATGTCAGGAGTTGCTACGATTACATCGAAGTCAAACCAACCTTGTTGGATTTTTTGGATGTATTCTGCATCGCCTACATAGTCAGCACCAGCTGCTTCAGCTTCTTTAAGCTTTTCACCTTTTGCAAATACTAATACGCGTTGAGTTTTACCAGTACCGTTTGGTAGTACTACTGCACCACGGATTTGTTGGTCGTTCTTACGAGTATCAATACCTAAGCGGAAAGCAACTTCTACAGTAGCGTCGAAGTTTACTGTGCTAGTTTTTTGAGCAAGTTCGATTGCTTCTTGTGCAGTGTAAAGTGCGTTACGATCAATTAATTTTGCTGCATCTTGCAGTTTTTTACCTTTTTTAGCCATTATATATTTCCTCCTTGATTGTGGTTATAGCGGATTTTACCTCCCACGAATAAAGGTTGCGTGTTCACAAAGAAACTTCGCAACCTTCCAAAAAACAAAACATCAAGTAAATGGGATTAGTCTTCGATAACAATACCCATGCTTCGTGCAGTACCTTCAACCATTAACATAGCAGCTTCTACTGAAGCAGCGTTAAGGTCTGGCATTTTAGTTTCAGCGATTTCGCGAACTTTATCACGTTTAACCGTTGCCACTTTTTTACGGTTTGGTTCACCAGATCCAGATTGGATACCAGCTGCTACTTTAAGTAGAACTGCTGCAGGTGGAGTTTTTGTAATGAAAGTGAAAGAACGATCCTCGAATACTGAAATTTCAACTGGGATAATAAGACCAGCTTGATCAGCAGTACGCGCATTAAATTCTTTACAGAATCCCATGATGTTCACACCCGCTTGACCTAATGCAGGACCAACCGGTGGAGCTGGGTTAGCTTTACCAGCAGGGATTTGAAGTTTAACAACTTTAATAACTTTTTTAGCCACGAGACACACCTCCTTAAGTCCGTGATGTGGTAATTGGGTTGCCCCTCCCACTCAATATCTGTCTGTCAGCTAAGTGCCGATAACATTAAAATTATCATTACAGACGTCAAACAAAAGTATGACAGTCTGACCTATGAAATGATACCACTTTTAATTTTTTTAAGCAAGTAGTAATTAACAAAATCTGCGAAACATCTACCAATTAGCATGTAATGTTCTAATGTTAGAACTATAATTTTTGAACTTGTTCGAAATCTAGCTCCATAATCGTTTCGCGACCAAACATATCAACCGTCACTTTAATTTTACCTTTTTCTGTGTCAATTTCTTCAACACGTCCTTGGAAATGAGCAAACGGCCCTTCTAATACTTCCACTGCTTCACCAACAGTAATGTCCACTTCTACAACTTTATCAGTCATACCCATTTGTTGTAGTAAACGATCTGCTTCTTCAGGTAATAACGGTGTTGGTTTTGCTCCTCCACCAGATGAACCGATAAAGCCCGTAACACCAGGCGTATTTCGAACTACATACCAAGAATCATCTGTCATGATTAACTCTACTAACACATAACCAGGGAAAACTTTACGCATCATTGTACGTTTTTTTCCATCTTTCATTTCTGTTTCTTCATGCTCAGGAACAATCACACGGAAGATTTTATCTTGCATTCCCATTGTTTCTACACGTTTCTCTAGGTTTGCTTTTACACGGTTTTCATACCCTGAATACGTATGAACAACATACCAATTTTTCTCCATAACTACTAGGACTCCTCGTCCGTCCCTCCCTTACAAATAAAAGTGAAAATGAATCGCGATACGCTCAATGCATTTTTACTCTTTTCACAAACATCTCATTAGAAAAATATAGCTTTCGCTAATTACTTGCGAAAGCTCGATGATATATACCGAAACTAGCATAGTCATCTATCGCTACTATCATACTCTCCTAGTAGTATTTATCATAATGAGGAGATTTTACTGCTTTGCGCTTCACTTCACCCATCCCACCGATCCCATTAGATGGGGTTTTCTGCTGAATGAATGAAGATAAAACAAACGAAAAAACCCGTTATTGCAATGGACGGGCTATTTCAAAAATATGCTATTTACTAAATTATAAATCTAAGTACCAGCGGAATAATGATGAAATACCTAAGTCAACTAACACAAAAAATAAAGCCATAATGACAACAGTTGAAATTACAACGACTGTATATTTCGTCAGTTCTTTACTTTTCGGCCAGCTTGTTTTGCGCATTTCTGACATTACATCGCTGAAAAAGCTTTTGATCTTGCCCATTCTAGCTTAACCTCCGAATCAATCAAATCTGTCTATTTACATATCATTTTATAGCGTTTGTTTATGCATTGTATGTTCATTGCAATGCGAGCAAAATTTCTTTAATTCGAGACGTACAGTTGAACCTTCTTTAGCTGGGAACGTGTAATTTCTCGAACCACATTTCTCACAATTTAGCACGACTTTTTTTGCCATATAATCACCTTTTTCGGCACTTTGTCTTTTTAAGACTAACACCTATATTTGTCAATGTCAATAAAGGCCTAAATGGGCTAAGACATTTCCTCAAGGACTAAATGACGTTCTAATTTACGTTTTACCCGCTGCAATGCATTATCGATAGATTTCACATGACGATTTAATTTGGCGGAAATTTCATGATAAGACTGACCGTCTAGATATAAGGCTAAAACTTGTAGCTCTAATTCACTTAAAATCTCACTCATCTTTTCTTCTAAATATCCAAACTCTTCTCTATGAATCATCAATTCTTCTGGATCATCCATAATAGCACCCGTTAGTACATCCATAAGCGTTCGGTCTGACTCTTCGTCGAATATAGGCTTGTCCAAAGAGATATAGGAATTTAGAGGTATATGCTTTTGCCTAGTTGCTGTTTTAATAGCAGTGATAATCTGTCTTGTAATACATAACTCTGCAAAAGCTCTGAATGATGCAAGCTTATCTCCTTTAAAATCACGAATCGCTTTATATAAGCCTATCATGCCCTCTTGTACAATGTCTTCCTTATCTGCTCCGATTAAAAAATAGGATCTTGCCTTCGCTCTTACTAACAAACGGTATTTTGTAATTAAATAATCCAACGCATCTGTATTACCTTGATGCACCATTTCAATAAGCTCTTCATCATTGAATCGTTCAAAATCTTGTGTCACTTGTACAATGCTATTTTTAAACATGGTATCACCTCAGCCACAACAGATAATTAGAAACAGTATAACGGAATTGGAAAATATGCGTCAATCAATCATTTCAACCCTCGTCGCCATTTTTCAAAGGCGAGCGCAACATCTGGCTTTAATTCTATACGGGAAGGCGGCTTACTTTCTTGCTTCCGCTTCACATCATGAGTAATTTTATGTTGGATAATACTTGTATCAATTTCTAGCTCTCTAGCCGACTTCCTTAAGGCACCATTCCCAAATATAACACTTTGCTCTGCCATATCTGAAGTTGCTACATGAATTTGTACATTTCTAGCCTTTAATTCATGTGTCATTTTTTCAATACGTTCATCTGCTGTTTCATTTTTTCGTGTATAAATGACTTCTACATCATTTTCTATATAAGATTGCTCTACTCCTGGTACAAGATGGGCGTCAAAAACAATAATTACGCGCCAACCCATTGCTGCTTTATATTCAGCCATGAGTTCTATCAACCTTCTTCGCGCATCCTCAAAATTCGTATCACGCAATGGCCGCAGCTCTTTCCAAGATCCAATCATATTATAGCCATCAACAAGCAAAATGTTTTTCATTGTTATTCAATCGCTTCTTGACGTTTACGATACACTTCGTACATTAATAAAGCCGCTGCTACTGATGCGTTCAGTGATGTGACATGCCCAACCATCGGTAAGTGATATAAAAAATCGCATTTTTCTTTTAATAAACGCCCCATCCCTTTGCCCTCACTACCGATAATGATGGCTAATGGTAATGTTGCATCCATTTTTCGATAATCTGCAGATCCCTTTGCATCTGTCCCTGCAATCCATACACCGCGTTCTTTTAATTCATCTATAGTTTGAGCAAGATTGTTTACACGTACAACTGGAACGTGTTCAATCGCTCCTGTAGATGCCTTTGCCACTACTGCTGTTAGACTCACTGATCGGCGCTTAGGAATAATAATACCATGTGCTCCTATAGCATCAGCCGTTCTCATAATAGACCCTAGATTATGAGGATCCTCTAACTCATCTAAGATTAAGAAAAAAGGATCTTCCTGTTTATTAGCTGCGGCTGCAAATAAATCTTCTATTTCAGCATACTTATAAGCGGCAACAGAAGCAACGATACCTTGATGATTAGCACTTGATAATTGATCAACTTTCTTTTTTGGGACAAATTGAACTATGACACCACGTTCACGGGCTAAATCTAGCAGTTCATTGACGCCAGATTTTTTTACTCCTTCTGCAATCCATACTTTATTCATCTCGCGGCCTGAACGAAGTGCTTCTAACACTGGGTTTTTACCGGCAATAATTTCACCATTCTGTTCTGCCATTATTTAGACACTCCTTTTGATTCCTCGATTATTTGAATAGCATATGCAATGATTTCGTAGACGCGTTCTAGTTCATTCAATAAATATAAACTACCAAGCACCGCCTCAAAGCCTGAGCTATTACGATAGGTTTGGACATCCGTATTTTTTGGTACAGAGCCGGATTTGGCATTGCGTCCACGGCGGAACACAGCCAATTCCTCCTCTGTTAAATAATTTTCATCCATCATGCGATGAACGATCATCGATTGCGCTTTTGCTGAGACGTAGCGAGTTGCCTCTCGATGTAGTGTGTTTGGTTTAACACGACCAGAGCGTAGCAAATATTCTCGGACCTTTTGTTCCAATACGGCATCACCCATATAGGCTAACGCCAGCGCTTTTAATTGTTTAACATCTTCATTGCGAAGTTTATCCAACTTAATTACCCTCGTTTCCATCTAGTTCCTTGTCGTGTATCTTCTAAAATGATACCTTGGGCTTGCAAATGGTCACGGATCTCATCAGAGCGAGCAAAATCACGATTTTTACGTGCCTCGACGCGCTCTTGTAGTAATGCTTCAATTTCTTCGTCTAATAGTTCTTCTTCTTTTGCAAATTCAATACCTAAGACGTCACCTAGTACTTCAAAGGTTTCAATAAAGGTTTCTAATACCTTCTTGCAAGTATTGGCTTCATTTAAGTAAATATTAGCAATACGAGCTACTTCAAATAATACAGAAATAGCGTTGGCTGTATTAAAATCATCATCCATTGCCTCTTCAAAATGCGCTTTCTGTTCCGCAATTTTGTTCAGCCATTCTTCTGAATGATCACCTAAGCTTACAGTAGTCGTAAGGCGATGCTTCACATTGTTGTATGCTGTACGAATGCGCTCTAAACCTGACGCAGCAGCTTCTACTAGGTCCTTCGCAAAGTTAATTGGATGACGATAATGGACAGATAGCATGAAGAAACGCAATATCTGCGGGTCAATTTGTTTACGGATATCATTCACAAGAATAAAATTCCCAAGAGATTTGGACATCTTTTCATTATCAATATTAATATACCCGTTATGCATCCAATAACGCGCAAATGTTTTATCATTGTGTGCCTCTGATTGAGCAATTTCATTTTCGTGGTGAGGGAAAGTTAAATCCTGCCCACCAGCATGAATATCAATAGTATCTCCTAAATGTTCACGAGCCATTACAGAACACTCAATATGCCACCCTGGACGGCCATCTCCCCATGGGCTTTCCCAGAATATCTCACCTGGCTTAGCAGCTTTCCATAAAGCAAAATCTAGCGCATCATCTTTTTTCTCGCCCGCTTCAATACGAGCACCGATTTTTAAATCGTCAACTGATTGGTGTGATAATTTACCGTAGCCATCAAATTTACGAGTACGGTAATACACATCTCCTGCAGACTCATAAGCGTAGCCCTTTTCAATTAGCACTTGAATAAATTGAATGATATCGTCCATATGCTCTGTCACACGTGGATGAACATCTGCCTTTTTGCATCCCAGTGCTGTAACATCTTCAAAATAGGCTGCAATAAAACGCTCTGTTAATTCGTGTACTTCTTCACCAAGCTCATTTGCTGCTTTAATAATTTTATCGTCTACATCCGTAAAATTGGAAACAAACTTTACATCATAGCCTTTATACTGAAAATAACGACGTACTGTATCATAAACAATTACAGGACGTGAATTCCCAATATGGATATAGTTATAAACCGTAGGACCGCAGACATACATTTTTACCTTGCCCTCTTCTAGCGGTACAAAGGTTTCCTTTTGTCGTGTTAATGAGTTAAAAATTTGAATACCCATTGTATTTCACTCTCCTTTTCTGTTGAATAAAAAAAGCGCCTCTATCACTCCTAAAAGGAATGACAGAGACGCTCGATTTGCGTGGTTCCACTCTGATTGAAGACAAAAGGTCTTCCACTTTGGACATCCATTAACGGGGATGACTCGATAAAGCCTACTCTCGTTCAGCTTTATGCTCAAAGGTGCATTTCAGTTTTGCCTAGGCTCAGACCACTTTCAGCCGATGATGGTCCTCTCTTAAGAGCATGCGCCACTTACTTCTCCTTATCAACGCTTTTTCAATGTAAATACATTTTACAACGAAAGAATGAATTGTCAATAAATTTATCTTTATTGTGCGAATTTTTCTACACGGTCAATTGCTTTCTCTTTACCAATTAAACAAATGGCGTTCGGCAACTCTGGTCCATGTGTTTCACCTGTTGTCACAACACGGATTGGCATGAACAGATTTTTACCTTTATGACCAGTTGTCTTTTGTACAGCTTTAATCGCAGCTTTTACCGCATCTGGTGTAAACTCTTCTAGCTCTTCCAATTGTGCTTTAAATGCCGCCATTACTTCAGGTACTTGCTCTCCTGCTAAAACCTCTTTTGCTTCTTCATCATATTCAATATGGTCGTTAAAGAATAGGCTAGATAATTCGACAATTTCTGCACCAAAGCTCATTTGGTCATGATAAAGTGCGATTAAATCCGTCGCCCAAGCATGTTGCTCTGCAGTAAGTTCTTCAGGTAATAAGCCTGCTTTTTGTAGATGTGGTAAAGATAAAGCTACAACTTCTTCCAAAGACAACTTTTTAATATATTGATTATTCATCCATGTTAGCTTTTGTTTATCGAACATAGATGGTGATTTTGAAAGACGTTTTTCATCAAAAATTTTGATAAATTCTTCTTTTGAGAAAATCTCTTCTTCTCCCTCTGGAGACCAACCAAGTAGCGCAAAGAAGTTAAACATCGCTTCAGGAAGATAACCTAAATCTTTATATTGCGTAACAAATTGAATAATCGATTCATCACGCTTAGATAGTTTTTTACGGTTTTCGTTAATAATTAATGTCATATGTCCAAAGCGTGGATATTCCCAACCAAATGCATCAAAAATCATCATTTGCTTTGGTGTATTCGATAAATGCTCCTCACCGCGGAAAACGTGAGAGATTTCCATAAAGTGATCATCTAAAACAACTGCATAGTTATATGTTGGAATACCATTTGCTTTTACAAGCACCCAATCACCAATATCTTTAGACTCAAAGGTAACTTGTCCACGAACTAAATCTTCAAATTCGTATGTTACATTTTCAGGTACACGCATACGGATTGTGTATGGCTCACCTGCCGCTTCTTTAGCAGCGATTTCATCTGCTGATAAGTGGCGACATGTACCATCATAAGTAGGAGCAGCTACACCTCTTGCTTTTTGTTCTTCACGAGATGCTTCAAGCTTTTCAGAAGAACAGAAACACTTGTAGGCTACACCTTGTTCTAATAGTTTTTCAGCGTGCTCTTTATAAATATCAAGACGTTCCATTTGACGATAAGGCGCATAAGGTCCACCAATATCAATGGACTCATCATATTCAATACCTAACCATTTTAGGTTATCTAGCTGAGATGCTTCTCCGCCCTCTACATTACGTTCAATATCCGTATCTTCAATACGTACAATGAATTTACCGTTATGATGTTTTGCATATAAATAATTGAATAATGCTGTACGCGCTCCACCGATATGTAAATAACCTGTTGGAGATGGCGCGTAACGAACGCGAACTTCTTTCGTCATAATTAAAAGCCTCCTAAATTTTCGATCAAAAATTGACTTTGTTCATTTTACCACTCTGTTACAGGAAATAAAAGCGGGGTTCATCCACATTTATTTCTTGATCAATAGAATTGTTGCCATTGCCGCAATACCTTCCTCGCGACCTGTAAAACCTAATCGTTCAGTTGTAGTTGCTTTAACATTTACCTGTGAAGGCTCTGCGTGTAATAATTCAGCGATACGTTGTTGCATCTGTCCAATATAGGGGGCCATTTTAGGACGCTGTGCCATAATGGTACAATCGACATTACCTAGAGAATAACCCTTATCCTCAACGATCTTCCAAATGTACTCTAATAATTTTGCTGAGTCCGCGTCCTTAAATGCAGGGTCTGTATCTGGAAAATGACGGCCAATATCCCCTTCTCCAATTGCTCCTAGAGCCGCATCTGTGACAGTGTGTAAGAGAACATCCGCATCTGAATGTCCTACTAGTCCTTTTTCATGCGGAATGGTAATGCCACCAATAATTAATGGACGACCTTCTTCAAATGCATGTACGTCAAAACCTTGTCCAATTCGAAACATATTCATCTTCCTTTAATTAATATTTATCATTATCATATCAAAATTTACCCTAGGTTGTTTGAAAAGCGCTTTAATAATTATCCTCCTATAGCAGTAATGGGCAGTTTAGAAAGCTACACTCTCTAGACTGCCCCACATTCTTTAAATATGATACTCTATATTTTTCATTTGACTGTTGCTAATATTCGGAGATGGCTGTGAATTATAAACACGTGAATAAGGGGGAACAGAGTGTGTTAGCCAAATATTACTTCCTAAAACGGAATCGTGCCCAATCGTCGTCTCGCCCCCTAAGATAGTAGCACCAGCATAAATGACAACATTGTCGGCAATATTCGGATGACGTTTAATGCCCTTAATTGGATTACCATTTTCATCTAATGGGAAGCTTAGTGCACCTAATGTTACACCTTGATAAATTTTTACATTCTTACCGATAGTACAAGTTTCACCGATAACTACACCTGTTCCGTGGTCAATAAAGAATGATTCTCCTATTGTAGCCCCTGGATGAATATCGATACCCGTTAATCGGTGCGCATATTCTGACATAATTCGAGGCACAATTTGTACACCCATTTCGTATAACTCATGTGCGATGCGGTGAATATAAACAGCCACAATAGATGGATAGCTTAGCAAAATTTCCTCTGTGGAAAGAGCTGCTGGGTCACCATTATAGGCCGCTTGAATATCTGTTTGTAGCACTTGGCGAATGGCAGGAAATCGATTAATCAAATTCATAACAATTTTGTCTGCTTGTTCACGGCAATACTTCTCGCAATTGGCAGGATCACTATCCTCCATATTATAAAATAATACTTTTTCGATAATATCCCGCAAATCTAATGCTGTTTCACGCAGCTTATTACTGCAAACTACGTTCACCCTTGTTTCATCAATAGGTCTTGTCATATAAATGCCAGGAAACAGCACCTCATGGAAATTATCTATTATTTTTATAACCCGATCTCGTCCATCAAAGCCTATTGAGTTGTCAACGTCGATGTACTGTTTATTTATACTAGTTAATGAACCTGTAATTTCTGGAACCTTTTGATTTAACCAATCATTTAATGACACAATAAACACCCCTCACATCTTTTCATCTATTCTATTACCTTATTAATCATATATCCACTATTTCATTTTACACGTAAAACGATCACACATGGATAAAATCCACTTTATTTGAGCATTCCAACTTTTTATTCTCTTCTACGCCTTCGTTTCTAATTCGACTAGCAGTTATGTCATTATTATCATACATATATGGATGAACAGATTACGAAGCAATAAGGCATTCTGACCATATAATTTTTCCCAAACAAAACAAATAAAAAAGACTATCCATCCTTAACAAACTACGAATGAATAGCCTCTATATATAATATTTCTTAATGATTGAATGATCCACGCTTACGCAAAATTGCCTCACCAAATACTAAGTCTTCTTGTGTTGTCATTTTTACATTTTCATAACTACTTTCTACGATGTGTACCTGATGTCCGAGACGCTCCATTAGCATTGCCTCATCTGTCCCAAGAAAACCTACTTTTTCAGCTACGTCCTCCGCTTCCATAATTAATTCAAAACGGAATGCTTGTGGAGTTTGCACCATCCAAAGGCTTTCTCGATCAACCGTTTCCTCTATAATGCCATTCATTGATACTTTTTTCATCGTATCTTTCGCACGAACCCCTGCAATTGCTGCACCATGATGATGCGCGTTCTGTACAAGCTTTGCAATGATATCATGCGTAATAAACGGGCGTGCTGCGTCATGGACAAGCACAATATCTACCTGTTGCATCTCTTTCATGCAAGAATGAACAGAATGCTGTCGCTCAGCACCCCCATCAGGTAAACCCTTCACTTTGGTAATCCTATAGTCCTCTAGCATTTTTTGAATAAATCCACGCTCTTCTGGTTTTACAGCGAGCCAAATACCTGTGCAAGCGGGATCTTGTTGAAACACTTCTAGCGTGTGTACCAGAATAGGTTTCTCTAAAAGCTTTAAAAATAATTTATTTTGCCCTGCACCCATACGCTTCCCACTTCCGGCAGCAGGTAGAACCACTTCATATTGCATTTCCCCACATCCTAATCGTCCTTCGGCTTAGCAAATATCATACGACCTGCTGATGTTTGCAGCACACTAGTAACTGTAACTGTAATTGCCTGTCCGATATAACTACGACCACCTTCAACCACAATCATCGTACCATCATCTAAATAGGCAACTCCTTGGTTATGCTCTTTGCCATCCTTTATAACCACAACCTGCATATCTTCACCTGGTATAACTACAGGTTTCACTGCATTCGCTAAATCATTGATATTTAACACTTTTACATGATGGAGCTCACAGACTTTATTCAGGTTAAAATCATTGGTAACGATGCATGTATCATTGCCCATTTTTTTTGCAAGACGGACAAGCTTTAAATCTACCTCTTGTACATCTTCAAAATCCTCGTCCGTAATTTCAACTTTTGTCTTACGCTCATCTTGTAATTTTTTTAAAATATCTAAACCACGCCGACCTCTTGTGCGCTTTAAGGTATCAGATGAATCAGCTATATGCTGAAGCTCTGTGAGCACAAATTGAGGTACAACTAATATACCCTCAATGAAGCCTGTTTCAGAAATATCAGCAATACGACCATCAATAATTACACTTGTATCTAGCAGTTTGTAGCTTCCACGAACCTCTTGAGCTTCAGCACCTTCAGCAGCTTTTTTCTTCGTATTGGTACTACGTAATGTAAAAAGCTGTATGAGCTCATCTCTTTTTCTAAAACCTAGACGGAACCCTAAATACCCTAATACAAATGACAGGATAATTGGAAGTACTTCCGAAATAACAGGGAATGGTACACTATCAATGGCAAAGCCTAAAAAGTAAGCGACAATCAACCCAATTATTAAACCAAACGTACCAAATAATAAATCTCCGATAGGAACCTTAAACAGAACTTCTTCCATCCAGCTAATGAGCCTTACAAAGTAATCGGAAAATGCAAAAGATAGTGTAAACAGTAAAAGTGCGCCTAGAGCTACTGATACATAAGGATTATCTAGCCAAGGATTAGATGATAAATGAAGCAATTCGTATAATGGCGGTAAGAAAACAAGGCCCAATGCTCCTCCAATCAGTAAAAACGCAATTTGAACAAATTTTTTCACAAGCTGTCACCTCCTAATTGTTAGTTAAGATTATACATAGTTTACGGTAGAAAATCTTTCATGAGCTCAGTCAAAATCTCATTATTTTTGATGTTGTGAAACAAGGATAAGATAGTTAGACAAAATTTTACAAACTTCTATTTTGTTCGTACTAGATGAAATCCTTTATTCATTCATCAGCTATTATTTAGGACGTTTATTCTTTTATATGAGTTTCCGATATTAGCATTAAAAATGAAGGAAAATGCATGTCAGAATAATATCCAACATGCACAACCTCCTTTATAACTCTCTAAAGCATGCATTTAGTGCATCTTTTATCGTTTCTACACCAACAATTTCAATTCCCTGCGGTAATTCCCAACCACCAATATTCGAAGAAGGAATGAAAGCTCTTTTAAATCCAAGCTTCGCCGCTTCAATGACTCGCTGTTCTATACGTGATACCCGACGGACCTCACCTGTCAGTCCGACCTCACCAATAAAGCAATCCGTTGCACGCACTGCCTGATCCTTAAAACTAGATACAATGCTTGTCAACACCGCTAAATCTATTGCTGGCTCATCCAGCTTGACACCACCAGCAACTTTAATATATGCATCCTGAGCTTGTAGCATGAGACCCATACGCTTTTCTAGTACAGCCATTAGCAATTGTACTCGGTTTTGATCGACACCTGTGGCCATACGTTTAGGATAGTTAAAGCTCGTAGGCGTAACTAAGGATTGAATTTCAACAAGGATTGGCCTTGTCCCCTCCATTGAGGCTACAATAGTTGACCCCGCCGCACCTTGTGAACGCTCCTGTAAAAATAACTCAGAAGGGTTTAGAACTTCCTTTAACCCACCTTGAAGCATTTCAAATATAGCAATTTCATTTGTAGATCCGAAGCGGTTTTTTTGGCTTCGTAAAATACGATGATTATGATGTCTCTCCCCTTCAAAGTACAGTACAGTATCCACCATATGCTCTAAAATACGTGGCCCTGCAATTTGTCCCTCTTTTGTGACATGCCCTACTAGAAAAATAGCAATACCTTTTGTTTTAGCGATTCGCATCAGCTCGGCTGTACATTCACGAACCTGTGAGACACTACCTGGGGCGCTTGTTACTTCTGGATGAAAGATCGTTTGTATGGAATCCACAATGACAAATTTAGGTTGTACTTCATCAATGGTTTGGTTTAAAAACTCTAGGTTTGTTTCGGAGTATATGTAGAGCTCTTGAGAAATCACTCCTAAACGCTCTGCTCGTAATTTCGTTTGACGAATAGATTCCTCTCCAGAAATATAAAGTACGCGATGCCCTTTATTCGAGAGTAATGCGGAAACCTGTAATAGTAATGTTGATTTCCCTATTCCAGGATCACCCCCAATTAATACTAGAGAACCAGGTACAATGCCACCGCCTAATACACGATTGAGTTCGCCCATTTCTGTTGCTACGCGCGATTCTTCAGTAGCTTCCACTTGGATAATCGGGATTGCCTTTTGAGTAACTGTAGCAGAATGTTGAAATGCTCCACGTGGGCCTTTTGCAACCATTTCTACTTCTTCCACCATTTTATTCCATTCACCACATCCAGGGCATCTTCCCATCCATTTAGCAGATTCATAGCCACAGCCTGAACATACAAATTTCGTTTTTTTCTTTGCCAAATTGCTTTCACCTCGAATATTTGTTCTTATCCTTAATTGTACAGAAAAAAAGACAGCTTGGCACTTAAAGCCTTGCTGTCTTTTCTTGAAATTATTTAGAGATGGAAACTCCCTCTTTTTTCTTTACAACAAACTCATCGTTTACGTAATCAATGACAACCTGATTACCCTTTTCTACATTACCCTTTAGTAATTCTTCTGATAATCGATCCTCTACTTGTTTTTGTAATGCACGACGTAGTGGACGAGCACCATATTGAGGGTCATAGCCTTCTTCAGCAATTTTTTCAAGTGCTGCATCAGTCAGCTCTAACGAAATGTCTTGCTCTTGCAAGCGTTTTGTTAAAGCATTGCCCATCATTGCAATGATTTCTTTTAAGTGCTCTTTTTCTAATGCGTGGAAGACAATCATTTCATCGATACGGTTTAAGAATTCTGGACGGAATGCTTTTTTCAATTCTTCTAACATCGTACCCTTCATGTCTTTATGCTTAGACTCTGCACCACCTACATTGAAACCAAGGTTCTTTTGGTATTTTAATGCATCCGCACCAACGTTTGACGTCATAATGACCACTGTATTGCGGAAGTCTACTACACGTCCCTTAGAGTCTGTTAAACGACCATCTTCAAGCACTTGCAATAGAATATTGAATACATCAGGGTGTGCCTTTTCAATTTCATCTAATAAAACGACTGAATATGGCTTACGGCGAACTTTCTCTGTCAGTTGGCCACCATCATCGAAGCCTACATAGCCCGGAGGTGAACCTACTAAACGAGAAGTCGAATGTTTCTCCATGTACTCGGACATGTCAACACGAATCATCGCATCCTCATCGCCAAACATTACCTCAGCAAGTGCTCTTGCAAGCTCTGTTTTACCAACGCCTGTAGGTCCTAAGAAGATAAATGAGCCAATTGGTCGTTTTGGATCTTTTAAGCCTGCTCTTGCACGACGTATTGCACGAGAAATCGCTTCTACTGCTTCTCCTTGCCCTACTACACGTTTGTGTAACTCTTCTTCAAGCTGTAATAACTTCGAAGATTCTTCAGAAGCAATTTTAGCTACTGGGATTCCTGTCCACATTGATACAACTGCTGCTACATCATCCACAGTCACTTTAGATTCGGCTTTACCTTGCTCTTCTTTCCAATTTTTTCGAGTAGCTTCAATTTCATCCTTCAGCTTTTGCTCTGTATCTCTTAGCGCTGCTGCTTTTTCAAATTCTTGACCTGATACGGCTGCATTTTTTTCAGAACGAACATTTTCAAGCTTATCCTCAAGCGCCTTTAAGTTTGGTGGTACTGCGAATGAGCGTAAGCGTACTTTAGAACCTGCTTCATCGATTAAGTCAATCGCTTTATCTGGTAAGAATCGATCAGAAATATATCTATCACTCATTTTTGCCGCTGCTTCAATGGCTTCATCTGTAATTTTCACACGGTGATGCGCTTCATAACGATCGCGTAAGCCTTGAATAATTAGAATAGCCTCTTCCACTGTCGGCTCATCCACTTGGATTGGTTGGAAACGACGCTCTAAGGCCGCATCCTTTTCAATGTACTTGCGGTACTCATCAAGTGTTGTGGCACCAATACATTGAAGCTCCCCACGTGCTAAAGATGGTTTTAAGATATTTGATGCATCAATCGCACCTTCAGCACCACCCGCACCAATTAATGTATGCAATTCGTCAATAAATAAAATGATGTTGCCTGCTTGGCGAATTTCATCCATCACTTTTTTCAAACGATCTTCAAATTCTCCACGATATTTTGTACCTGCAACAACTGTCCCCATATCTAGTGTCATTACACGTTTGTCACGAAGGATTTCTGGCACTTCGTTATTAATAATTTGCTGTGCCAATCCTTCAGCAATCGCTGTTTTACCAACACCTGGCTCACCAATCAATACAGGGTTATTTTTCGTACGACGCGATAAAACTTCAATAACTCGTGTAATTTCCTTGCTTCGGCCAATAACAGGGTCTAAAGTACCTTCACGTGCAATTTGTGTTAAATCACGTGCTAGACTATCTAATGTTGGTGTATTGGCAGCTTGGGCTGCTTGTTGACCAGATTGTGCATTATCATTATTACCTAATAGCAATAATACTTGCTGGCGAGCTTTATTTAAACCGACTCCCGCATTGTTTAAAACGCGAGCTGCCACGCCCTCACCCTCACGTATAAGCGCCAATAATAGATGCTCTGTACCGATATAGGAGTGACCTAGTTTACGTGACTCATCAACAGATAATTCAATTACTTTTTTAGCTCTTGGTGTATAATGAACGATTGGACCGACATCTTCTTTGCCCTTACCAACTAATTCTTCAATGCCAGCTTCAATCATTTGAGGACTAATATCAATGGCTTCTAACGCTTTCGCAGCAATACCGCCGCCTTCACGTATAAGCCCTAATAGAATATGCTCTGTACCGATTGATTCGTGCTTCCAACGAATAGCCTCTTCCTGAGCAAGCTGTAATACTTTTTGCGCGCGTTGTGTAAAACGATTAAACATCATATAAATCCTCTCCTTTTTCCCCATTTATAGGCTTATTCGCATGTTCTTGAGATAATGTCTCACGAAGCATCTCCGCTCGTACACGATCCCGCTCAGCAGGTGGTAATGCCTCACCTGCATAGTGCTGTAAAAAACCTGGTTGCATACTAACAACACATTCATTTAAGGTCGTTGTTTGTATACCATCAATCAATTGTAAATCTACTCCTAAACGAACATTAGATAGGCAAGTAGCAGCTTCCTCACTTGTTAAAATTCTTGCATGTGTAAGGGTACCTAAAGCTCGATATACGCGATCTTCTAGCGCAAGCTCTGCCTTTTCCATTAATTTACCTCTTGCATGCCGCTCTTTTTGAATAATCTTTTCAGCGACGCTTTGTATATCTGCTAAAATATCTTCCTCTGTCTTCCCAAGTGTAATTTGGTTAGACACTTGATAAACATTCCCTAAATTTTCGCTTCCTTCACCATATATACCTCTTACAGTCATTCCTAAGCGTGTCATGGCATTTATAATTTGATTCATTTGCCCAGTTAATGTAAGAGCGGGTAAATGCATCATGACGGATGCTCGTAGACCCGTACCAATATTCGTTGGACAGCTTGTTAAATAACCAAAAGTATCTCGAAAAGCATACGGTAATACTTTCTCTAGGATACGATCAATCTTATTTGCTTGTTCATAAGCACTTTGAAGTTGAAAACTTGCTGTCATACATTGAATGCGTAAATGATCCTCTTCATTCACCATAATGCTAACGGATTCGTCTTCAGAGAGTAGTATAGAGCCCACTTGCTCTTTTTTAGCCAGTTGCGGGCTAATCAAATGCTTTTCTACAAGAATTTGACGCTGTAAAGGGGTTAAATCCTTTATAGCAAAATAAGCATAATCATTTTGAAGCGTTGGGCTATCGCTGACAGCATGTGTAACGGCCTGTTCCACTTGCAGTGCCTCATTTTCTGAAAACGCTAATGGAAAACGATAGCCATCTAAATTTCGTGCAAGGCGGATCCGTGTACTAATGACGATATCTGAGTAATCATCTTTGATATGCATCCAAGTTGGTGTCGCACGCTCTAAAAATGATTCAATCATCATGTCACATCACCACCTTCAAATTGTAGATGCTTCTCTAGCTCTTTAACTTCATCACGTAGCTTCGCCGCTTCTTCAAACTGTTCCTCATCTACGGCGGATTTCATACGCTTGCGGATATCTTCTATTTGCTTTTTAATAACATACACATTACTGCGAGCACCAGGCATTTTTCCAATGTGTTGTGGACCTGCCTGAATACGATTAAAAAGCTTTGGCAAATGATCTCCAAATGTGTCATAACAGCTTGGGCACCCGAATTTTCCTTCTTTTAAAAACTGCTTATACGAAAATCCACATTGTGGGCATGTTTGCTGTTGTGGTTGTACCTGTTGTTTTTCCCCCACCTTTTGCCATGTAGGAGAGCCAAACCAGTTAGACAATAACTGTTGAATAGATACTGGCTCTTGTTTAAACTCTGCATGAAATGGATGGAATTGTGAGGCGCAGACGTCACAATAATGATGCTCTACTTTTTGCCCACTTTGAACTTGTGTTACTGTAACTGTCGCATTACGTTGTTTACAATGTTCGCATATCATTTCCATCACCTCACTATTTTTGTTGTTCATATTTTATTGTTGTCAGCATTGCTCGCAATATTTTTGATCGAATGACATCTCTTAATGGGAGATGCAAGTCGATCGTGGAGCGATCAATTGCTGCTAACATTAATTTCGCTTCTCGCTTGGAAATTACCTGCTCATCAATGAGTCGATAAACCAAATCTTCTGCCATTGTTTGTGATGCCCCACCTTCAATTTGCCTGAGAACATCGTCGATTAAATCAATCTGTGAATTCGCGCGGACACGTAAAATTCGAATGTATCCACCACCACCACGTTTGCTCTCAACAAGGTAACCCCGCTCGGCAGTAAATCTTGTATTAATAACATAATTTATTTGTGATGGTACACATTGAAATTTATCAGCGATTTCACTACGTTTAATTTCAATATGCCCTTCTCCACCTAATTCAAGTACTTGCTTTAAGTAACCCTCTATGATGTCTGATATATTACGCATTTTAGGAATACACCTCGCTTGCTTCACTGACTTTGACTATCTTTGACTTTCTTTGAGTATATTATACAAAACGCTTGAAAAAAATTGCAATGATTTCGCCCATAGAAAAGTGGAAAGTCTTGAAAAAGGCTTTTTAAGAGCCGAAAAGAGCCCTTTTTCGATCATTTGTTTACGGTTTAATAATTTCCTTATACACCTAATGTACCCTTATTCGTCATAGAAAAAACGCAAGCATATGCAACTAGCATATACTTGCGTCTATGAAAATTATACCCAGCGACCAACAATTGGATAACGCCAAGGTTCATCAGACAATGCTTTTACGATACCGATGATCGGTACCACAAATACCATAATGCCGAAAATGATTAAAAATGGTAAGCCAATAAGGACAAAGCTTAAACCAACAGAGATAGCGATTAAAACACCCATGACAATTTGGAATAGTAGTGCTTGAATAGAAATTGCCTTTACTTCCTCATCCGAACTAATTAAAAAGAAAATAATGGGCACTAACCATGGCGCAAAAAATGCACTTGCGTGTATGATTACTTTAGACCATTTAGTCTCCATATATATCAACCCTTTCTTTGAACTTTATTCTATGTTTTATGTACTACTATTTACGGAACTATACCCGCAATAGTTTCACATTAAGAAAGATTTTTTAAAATTTTTTTGAAAGGCTGTGAGGAGCGTTGGAATTTAACAACACATTAGCAAATGAATATGAAAAGGGTATTCGCCGTACATTGCCTAGTTATGATGCCATGCTACGTTTAATACAAACTTTTTATCATTCTAGGCTATCAGAAAATGCTAACATGCTAGTCGTGGGAGCAGGAAGTGGCAATGAAATTATACAGCTTGCAGAAGGAAGACCTCACTGGTCATTCACTGGCATTGATCCATCAGAATCCATGCTTACTATAGCTAAAGAGCGTTTACTCACTCTTCCTAATGATATGTCATTCCATCAGGCTACAATACTTGATGCTTCGCTGCCCTCTACTCAGTATGATGCGGCAAGTTGTGTTCTCGTCTTGCATTTTATTCATGATTATAAAGAAAAGCTCGAAACAATAACAGAAATAGCAAGACATTTGAAACCTGGAGCACCATTTGTCCTTGTTTCAAAATATGGTCAGCTAGGCTCTTTAGAAACAGAACTACAATTTGATTTATGGCGTTCTTATTGGCTACAGCATACTAGACTTTCTTTATCCGATGTAGCAGAGATGGAAAAATCCATTCGTTCCCTTTCTTTTATGAGTGAAGAAGAAATTTTAATACTTTTACAAAGTGCGGGTTTTACTAAACCTTCTAGATTTTTTGCCACTACTTTGTTCGGTGGTTGGGTATGCTTTAAAGAGGAGCGCTAACTATTTTGTAGTAAATAATTTGAGGTGAAAACCGTGATAAGCACCATTGGCATTACAAAGCAACAACAATTGTTAAAGGATTTTCCATTAGAAGAGATACATCAGCAAGAATTTGAATGGTATTGGGTTGATTTTAATTGTCCTACAGCCGAGGAGGAATCATTGTTGGATACATTTTTCCACTTTCACCCTCTCGCTATTGAAGATTGCTTAATGAGGTTGCAGCGTCCTAAGCTCGATTTTTATGATGATTTTCATTTCTTTGTCATTCATCGGGTAAACGAAGAGACGTTAGCTGCGGAGGAGGTTAATATTTTTGCCTCCAATAAATTCATCATAACCTTCCATAAAAATTCTGTCCCTGAGATAGAGAAGGTGCAAAAGATGCTGGAAAACCAACCGAAGAATTGGGAGCGAGGTACTGTATACCTAACGTATCAAACTATCGATAAAATTGTTGACAGTTATTTTCCACTCGTTTATAAAATTGAAGATCATCTAAATGCTTTAGAAGGTGAACTTACATACCAAAGTAATGTAAATGCCATGAAAATTGTCTTCGAGTTCCGTAGTGACTTGCTTGACTTAAGACGTACTATTTTACCAATGCGTGATCTCTTATATCGCATTCTCAATTCTTACCGTTTCTCACTAAAAAAATCGGAGAGAGCTTATTTTGGAGATATCTACGACCATCTACTTAAGCTAACAGAGATGGTTGAATCTAATCGAGAGCTTACAGCAGACATGCGGGATAGTTATATGGCTATGAGTTCTAGCCGCATGAATGGCATTATGATGACTTTAACAATTGTATCAACTATCTTTATACCACTTACCTTCATTGCTGGTGTGTATGGGATGAATTTCGATAACATGCCTGAGCTACATGGGCAATACAGCTATTTTATTGTACTTGGGATTATGATAATTATCGTTATCTTTATGTTGGCTGTCTTTAAACATAAAGGCTGGTTTAAACTGTTTAAACCATAAAAAGACTGCTCGTTTTAATGAAAACGAGCAGTTTTTTTAATCTATTAATACGGTCCTTTGTCATCAATCTTATTATCACCCTGCTGTGGAAATAAAAAGTAGGCTAATACCCCTGATCCCAAAGCTGCACATATGGTAATTAATAATTGCTCAACATCTGGTACCTCAGCATGGTAGTTTCGTAGCATATAAACAGAACCAATGGCAACAATCACCATGACAGGAATAACAAATTTAAAACGTTTTTTCTCCATACCACCCCTCCTTCCATTTTTTATTTTCGTACGATTTTTAGATTGCTAAACAGTTCGTATTTTACAGGTTTCCTATTTTAAATTCAAATTTACATCGCTTCACCATTTGGACTAACAATAAAGTAAAAAAATAAAGAAATATCCAATTTTTTAACCAAATATTCAGCAAATAATAGTAAAATAGATTTAATCCCATTTATTTATTAAATATACAAACCTAACAAATTTCAAAAGTGCTTATTTACTTACAATTTATTATGGATATTAAGAATGGAGCAAATAATAATGAGTTGGTTTTCAAAAAATAGTAGTTCTAGCTACGCAATTACATTAACACCTGAAAATTTTAAGAGCGGTGTACAGTTAGATGTATTGAACCACCCCAATCTTCAAAAACAATTACAACTTTTAAATTTAACACTTGAGGATTTAGCTATCATTAAGCAGCTACAGCCTTTAGCTAAAGACTTAATTCCTGAAATGGTGGAGAAATTTTATGCAGCCATTAGTTTGAGCCAAGATTTACTTGATATTATTAATAGAACATCACATATTGATCGTTTGAAAATCACGTTACATAAACATTTAAGTGACATTTTTGAAAGTCATATTAATGATGCCTACATTGCTGAGCGAAAAGCCATTGCTGAGGCTCACGTTCGAATTGGCTTGCAGTCAAAGTGGTATATTGCCTCATTCCAGTCACTCACTACTACTTTTGCAAACTTTGTGAACGAGGTGGATATTTCTAAAACAGATGCTATTCGTGCTATAAACGCTTTTTGTAAAATCATTAATTTTGAGCAACAACTCGTGATTGAGGCATATGAAAAAGAGGAAGAACGTATTCGCTCAGCAGCAGATGCAACAAAAAATTCCCTTGTAACGACGATCCAAAGTACTGCAGAAGAGCTTAATGCCATTAGTGAAGAAACAGCCGCATCATTATTAGTGATTTCCTCACAAACAGATGATATTGCTGTAGCAACCAAGCAAGGATTGAACTTCGTAGCAGATACACAAGATAAATCAAGACGAGGCCAACAGCAATTGAAAGAACAAAATGATTTAATCCAAGTTATTTTGCAAAGTGTCAATGGTCTTGAGGTAACGATGAACCAACTACGTACCTCTTCTCAAAAAATTTCTGAAATCGTTGGGCTAGTTACAGGCATTGCTGATCAAACCAATTTATTAGCATTAAATGCTTCTATTGAGGCTGCACGAGCTGGAGAACATGGGAAAGGTTTTGCAGTAGTGGCTGAGGAAGTTCGTAAACTTGCGGAGGAAACAAAAAATGCCGTCCAAAATGTTTCTCACCTTATTAAGGAAACAGAAAGTAATATTACGACTATGGCTAATTCAGTTACTAATGTTGATCAAAAAATTCAACATAGTGTCAATACACAAGAAAGTTTATCCAAGTCATTTAATGATATTGCTGATGCAGTTTCTGGCATTCAGCAGCAATACGTAAATACATCGAGAGATATTTCAGCTATATCTAATTTAATCACTGAATTATCGCAAGGTGCTACACTAGTCTCTTCTTCTTCCGACTCGCTCATTAATGTTGTCAATGAACTAAATATGTAAAATAAAAAAGGGAACTCATTTGGAGTTCCCATTTTCCTTAATGCGGCAATGCACGTTTTTGTTTACGGTGCTCTCGTCTTGCTGGCCCAGTTTCAAATAAACGCTTCTCTTCATCTGTTTCAGGATAGATTGAGGGAACTGGTACGGGTTTCCCTTCCTCATTTACTGCAACCATCGTGACAAATGATTCTGTCGTTAATTTTTCCTCGCCAGTCTCAATATTGCGAGAAACAACGCGAACATAAACCTCCATTGAAGAACGTCCTGTAGACGAAACAATACTCTCGATTTCAAGAATATCTCCTACATGTGCAGCGGATAAAAAATCAACCGAGTCAATAGAAGCTGTCACTACAAGGCCTTTCGCATGTTTCATTGCTGTAATAGCAGCAATTTCATCAATATAAGCTAACACTCTTCCACCGAAAATAGAATTGTGATTATTTGTGTCTGGGGGTAATACGAGACGCGATTGAACCGTACGTGATTGGCTCATGGGTACAGCGTTGTTTGGCATAATTCTTGCAACTTCCCTTCTCATGTTGTTCTTTCGTCATCGTATCGCAGAAAAAGAGCTGATGCAAATTTAGAACGATTTTTTAATCGAAATAAATTTCATATCAGTCATTTCTTCTATAGCCCACTTAATTCCTTCACGTCCATAACCACTCATCTTTACTCCACCATATGGCATGTTATCTACTCGGAATGTCGGAATATCATTAATAATGACAGCACCAGCCTGTAATTCATCTGCTGCATATAAAGCATCTGACAATATATTCGTGTAAATACCTGCATTTAGGCCAAGGTCCGACTCATTTACAAGTCGAATTGCGTCGTCTAATGTTTCATATGAAACAATTGAGACGATTGGTGCGAATGTTTCCTGACAAACAATTTTCATATCAGCTGACACATTCGTCATAACTGTTGGCGTTAAAGTACGTTCAGTAAATACGCCTCCAGTTGCAATCATAGCCCCCTGTTCTTGTGCCTCCTCAATCCATTCCCTAATACGTTCCACTTCATTTGGATTTATCATGGCACTAACATCTGTTGTCTTCTCTAATGGATCTCCTACTATAAGCTTTTCTGTTTCTGCAACAAATGCTTTAGTAAATTCATCAATAATGGAGGAATGCACATATATACGTTGTAACGAAATGCATACTTGTCCAGCAAAGTTAAAAGCACCGCTTACACAACGACTGATAATTTTATTTATTGGCGTAGATGGTTCGACAATTACTGCAGCATTAGAACCCAGCTCTAAAGTTACTTTACGTAAGCCTACTTTTTCTTTAATCTTCAAACCAACCTTACCACTACCTGTAAAGGTTACTTTTTTGACATATGGATGTGTGACAAGCGTATCACTAAGCTCACCCCCACTTCCTGTCACAATTTGTAATGCCCCATCGGGTAATCCTGCGTCTCGGAAAATTTCAGCCATAACGATAGCACTTAGTGGCGTTTGTGTAGCTGGCTTTAATACAACTGTATTGCCTACTGCAAACGCTGGACCTAACTTGTGTGCCACTAAATTGAATGGAAAATTAAATGGCGTAATGGCAGATATTACACCTAAAGGTTCTCTTTTTGTCCAGCCTATTCGATCCCCTGCTCCAGGGGCTGCATCCATTGGAACCGTCTCACCTTTTGACTGTTTAGCTCCCTCAGCCGCAAATTGATAGGTTGCGATTGTACGGTCAATTTCAGCTAAACCTGCAACAATAGGTTTTCCAGCCTCCAAGGCTAAAATCTCTGCAAGTTCTTCTTTTCTTTGTCGCATCATATCAACAACTTTATATAATATTTCGGCACGTTCGTAGGCTGTTGTCTTTTTAAACGATTGGAATGCCTGCTGCGCACCTTCGATAGCTTTTTCTACATCTTGAATAGATGCTTTAGCTACATGAGCAATAACCTCACCGCTATATGGAGAAGCTAGCTCATAGCTTTCCTCTGCATCATGCCACTGACCATTAATCCAAAGTTTTGTATCCTTCATCCTTCAAATGCACCTCCAAATAATCATGTTCTTCTTTATTCTATCACGAAGAACTTGAACTAGACGCAATGGCAGCTGCACTAACCGCTGCAATCATTGCTGCTTGCTGTGCTTGGATTAATAGCTCAATAGAAGACATAATGGTCATGGACAAAGATTTTTGTACCTTTGCCATATCATAAATAGCAAATTGTACAGCCATAAAGAGCACAAATTCACGATGCCATTTTAATAACTTCATGTCTTTTAATTCATGGTATAAATCAATCAACCCTTGAAGTTGTGCTTTATCCAGATTAAGTATGGCTAAAAAGCCAAGTAAAGGATAATGCATAGCCTTGACTTTAACGTTTTGCTTTTTGAGCCCATCACGAAGGGTTACAACATCGGGTACTAGCTGACCATCAAATTTGGGTGATAAAAATGTTAATACCTGTGAAAGCCATTGGAGTTCATTGCCAGCATTAAAATTAGATGTTCTTAGTTCTTTATAGTATCGATTCATGGTATCCGCGCGCAATTCAACATCATCAGATGGACTGCTTAATAATATGGCATAAGGAATGTCCTCATATGAGGTTAAAAATGGATGATGTTTACGTATAGCATCAAATAAGACTCTTGCCGCCTGTGCATGCGTCTTTTTATCCTGTTCATCCTCCGTCAAGAATTGTGCTCCAATATAGCTAAAATTGCCGCTTCTGAATTTCGCTTCCTTTAAGATGCTCACATTTGTAAGTAAATTCTTCACTGCCTTTTCTGCATCATCTTGCTCCATGAGGTTGGCAGCAATACTATATCCAACGGTTGTCCGTAAAGGAGACAGCCATGAAGATTGCTTCTTCATCTCTTGTAAAACATTTTTATACTTCGTTGCATCAAAAGTTTTTCCTGAGGCTACAAATGTACTAGCAATAGCTAATACAATTTTACGGTCCACCGTCCAGCCTGCAGCCTTTGATACCTCCTCTACTGTATTGGCAAATTCATTTTCAATCATCACATAATCCATATTTATCACACTCCTTTACCCGTTTTACGTAACATAATGTGAGAAAGATTCACCCTCTTTGTAACAATTAACATAAAAAGTAAACATAATTTAATGTATGTTACTTACTTTATTTGATTTAATAGAAAATATTAACAACCTATGAAGGAGGTATGGCCGATGTTAGCAAAAACCACAAAGAAACTATTATTTACCATGACCTTAAAGGATCGATTAAATCTATTCCTTTTCCTAAAAAATTCATCCAATAATATCGCTTTACATACTCTTTTCCATAAAAATTAATATCAAAACACTTGAACGCCCAAAATCAATATTCATCATTCCTATAAGAAAAGAGTCATGTGTCCTAAAGCCTCCCTTTCCATACAATAACTTTTCTACTTCCAGATAAAAAAACAGCGGCAGAAAAACTTTGCCGCTGTACAGATAACTTGTTAAATTAACCCTAGCTCTTGCAGTTCTTCAGAGTTGAAGGCTCTTGACCTTGTTAGGAAACGTTTTCCTTCTACGCCCTCGAGTGAAAACATGCCGCCTCTGCCGTCCACCACATCCAATATGATTTGTGTATGCTTCCAGTAATCATATTGATTTTTGTGCATATAGAAAGGGGCACCACCCACTACACCAAGGCACACATCCTGATCTCCTATTAGCAAATCCCCTTCTGGATAACACATAGGTGAGGAGCCATCACAGCATCCGCCTGATTGATGAAACATAACGGGCCCATGTTTCTCTTTTAATAGATCGATTAGTGCTAGCGCTTCTTCCGTAGCTAATACACGTTCAACCACGCTCATGCACCTCCCTACGAATTAGAAGAAACCAAGTTTGTTTTCGCTATAGCTAACTAATAAGTTTTTCGTTTGTTGGTAATGCGCTAACATCATTTTATGATTTTCACGACCAACACCCGACATTTTGTAGCCACCGAATGCAGCATGTGCAGGATATGCGTGGTAACAGTTTGTCCAAACACGACCAGCTTGGATTTCACGACCGAAGCGATATGCCGTATTAATATCTCTCGTCCAAACACCTGATCCTAAACCATATAATGTATCATTCGCAATTTCCAATGCTTCCTCTTTCGTTTTAAATGTCGTGACAGCAACTACTGGTCCAAAAATTTCTTCTTGGAATATACGCATTTTATTATGTCCTTTGAAAACAGTTGGTTTAATGTAGTAGCCATTTTCGAAGCCTTCACCTACATTATTTTTGTCTCCTCCAATTAGACATTCTGCACCTTCTTGCTTACCAATATCTAAATAAGAAAGAATTTTTTCCATTTGCTCACTAGATGCCTGTGCACCCATCATTGTGTTTGGATCAAGTGGGTTGCCAACTTTAATGGCTTCTACTCGCTGTAATACGCGCTCCATAAATTTATCGTAAATTGATTCCTGAATCAGTGCACGGGAAGGACAAGTACATACTTCCCCTTGATTTAGAGCGAATAGCACAAAGCCTTCAACAGCTTTATCTAAAAAGGCATCATCTTTATCCATAATATCTTCAAAGAAAATGTTTGGCGACTTACCACCCAGTTCTAATGTTACTGGAATAAGATTTTGAGAAGCGTATTGCATAATTAAACGCCCTGTTGTTGTCTCACCTGTAAAGGCAATCTTACCAATGCGTGGATTTGATGCAAGCGGTTTCCCTGCTTCTAAGCCAAATCCATTTACAACATTAATGACACCTGGTGGTAGTAAATCTTCTATTAATTCTAAAAGCACCATAATAGATGCTGGTGTTTGTTCTGCAGGTTTTAATACGACACAGTTTCCAGCTGCAAGTGCTGGCGCAAGCTTCCATACAGCCATTAATAACGGGAAGTTCCAAGGTATAATTTGGCCAACTACGCCAATTGGCTCGTGGAAATGATAAGCAACTGTATCGTTATCTATTTGGCTTACTGAGCCCTCTTGAGCACGTAATACCCCAGCAAAATAACGAAAATGATCAATTGCAAGAGGGATGTCTGCATTTAATGTTTCGCGTACCGCTTTACCGTTATCCCATGTTTCAGCAACGGCTAGCTTTTCTAAATTTTGCTCGATACGGTCCGCAATTTTAAGTAAAATGTTTGCGCGTTCTGTTGGTGATGTTTTACCCCATGCATCCTTAGCAGCATGTGCCGCATCTAATGCATGTTCAATATCCTCAGCTGTGGAACGTGCTATTTGTGTAAAAACTTGTCCAGTAACAGGAGTAACGTTATCAAAGTATTGACCCTTCACTGGGGGTGTCCATTCGCCACCGATATAATTATCATATTTCTCTTTGAATTGAACTACCGATCCTTCAGTGTTTGGAAATGCATAAACCATTTTACTTCTCCCCTTTACACAATTTAATGAGAACTATCTACAAAAAACGTTATTTTATATCGGAATAACAATATTTTCATAGAAACCCTCTCACCTAATATATTGTCAGAAACATAAAATAATTTCAACTTTTTCAAAAACTTTTTCCAACTAATTTATTTTTGCTAGAAAAGCTTCTAGCATTCACTGTATGTGCGACGTTAAGGTATACTTAAAAATAATATAAAATATAGGAGAACAATATGCGTATTAATAAATATTTAAGTGAAACAGGCATCATATCTCGTCGTGGCGCTGATAAATGGATAGCAGAAGGAAAGGTAACAATTAACGGAGAACTGGCAACAGTTGGTAGTCAAGTTGAAACAGGAGACATTGTTTGCGTGAATGGAAAAGAGGTAAAGAAAGAACAACAGCTTGTTTACATTGCTCTAAATAAACCTGTCGGCATTACAAGTACGACAGAGCGTCATATAAAAGGCAATGTTGTTGATTTTGTCAATCATCCTCTACGTATTTTTCATATCGGGCGTCTTGATAAGGAATCAGAGGGGCTATTATTATTAACGAATGATGGTGATATCGTCAATAAAATTCTACGTGCTGAAAATCATCATGAAAAAGAATACATTGTTCAAGTTGATAAGCCTATAACTGCGCAATTCATCCAAAAAATGGGTGAAGGTGTCGATATTTTAGATACAACAACCTTACCATGCCATGTGGAAAAGATTTCAGATAAAGTATTTAAAATCATTTTAGAGCAAGGCTTAAACCGCCAAATTCGCCGAATGTGCTCAGCACTAGGGTATTCCGTTAAGCGTCTACAACGCATTCGTATTATGAATATTAAGCTTGGTAATTTAAAGGTAGGGCAATGGCGTGATTTAACGGAGAAGGAACGAACAGAACTATTCAAACTACTCAATTACACACCAAAATAGATACATCCAAAGGGAGGGACGAGGACTATGATATCCATTCAAAGCACAGAACAACTAACAGGGGTACGAATTAGCGCGGATTATTGGGATTTAGATGAACTAATTAATGCTATTTATAAAGTAACTGGTGACGAAAATAAATACTATGATTATCAGGGTCCTCGACTACGTATTTTAAGCGTTTGCTATAAACTAAGACATGCTATGCTTGGTGAGCATCACCTAGAGTTTGTTAGTAATGGACTTAATAAGAGTGTTCTAACACAACATGAACTCATCTTTCCAAATAAGAATGTCTATTTTTCAACAGAAATTCTTTGGCCAGAAATTATCTTTAGTGCAATCGCATTAAATGATTTTATTGAACTGCACCAAAAATTAAACAATGCTTCTATATGGAATCATGAGATAGCTATTATTCGTAAATTTCAAGCAGCTATTGCTGAATGTTTAGAGCAGGAGGTAAGTGACGAAGATTATGTTGTGTTTTTAAGAATGTTACATGCTAAAAACCCCTTAACTTTCCGTTTTGCAACACAATACGTTGATGTTTTAAATCTAGAGTATATTGAATTAAGTAAAGAGGAACGTCAGGCACATTTAGCTGCATTTGCTGTGCGATTAATGGTAGAGGACCATGAATATGTAGCATTAAAATCCCACCTGATGGAAGCAGCTATGGCAACGAAACAAGCATTACATGATATTCAAATTCAACTTAATTATCCTGAAGAAATACTGTGGTGAACGAATCATGCCGTCTCAAAATAATTGAGACGGCTGTTTTTCTATTCAATTGTTTTGTAGGCCATTTTATAAATAACTTCCTTGTGCTGAGGATAATCTACTAAAAGCTCTTCCTGTGTGAACAATTCAAAGTCCTCAAAGTCAAAGCCTGGCGCCACCATACATCCGACTAAACTAAACGTCTCAGATTCCTCCACCGACGAGCCGAAAATTGTATGCTTTGGTACTGCAAGCTGAGGGACTTCCCCCGCTTCTATATTCAAGCCAAGCTTCTTCGCTTCATATGTCCCATCTGGGAAAATCATATGAACTGTTAGTGGGCTTCCAGCGTGATAATACCATAGCTCGTCCGATTGTAGACGATGTAAATGTGAAATATCCTGTGAGCGCAGAAGGAAATATATACTAGTATAAATCGGTCTCTGTACATCTCTCACTGCTATATCGTCCGATGCACGGAACGATGAAATGTAATAGCCCCCTTCAGGATGTTCGGCTAACTTTAAATGTTCAATAAAATATTGTGCTGAATACTTCAAAAAGCATCACTCCTTTTTTCAACCTTACCAAAAAGTAAAGTGGAAATGCTACCTCTGATTTTCTTTCAACATACAAGCCAAAAAGGACATCTCAACATGAGATGTCCTACCATTTTTATAATCCGCCTAAATAAGCTGCCTTTACTTGCTCGCTCTCTTGTAGCTCTTTTGCTGAACCAGATAAAACAATACGCCCTGTTTCAAGTACATATGCACGGTTAGCGACAGATAATGCCATATTAGCATTTTGCTCTACAAGTAATACGGTTGTTCCTTCTTTATTAACCTGTTCAATAATATTGAAGATATTTTTCACCATCAACGGTGCAAGACCCATCGAAGGTTCATCCATTAATAACAGTTTTGGTTTTGCCATTAAGGCGCGCCCCATCGCCAGCATCTGCTGTTCCCCACCAGATAATGTACCTGACTGCTGTTTTCGGCGCTCTAATAATCGTGGAAATAACTCGAAAACATGATCCATATCTTTCTTAATACCTGCTTTATCATTACGCAGATACGCACCAAGCTCTAAGTTTTCCTCAACTGACATATTGGCAAAAACACGGCGTCCTTCTGGAACGTGAGAAATCCCTGATTTAACAATAGTCTGTGCCGCTTTCCCAGCTATCGAAAAGCCTTCATATTCAATAATGCCACCTTTTGGCTTTAATAAACCTGACAATGTCTTTAAGAGCGTACTTTTTCCAGCACCATTTGCACCGATTAACGTTACAATTTCACCCTCGTTTACTTCTAAAGAGAGGCCCTTTAATGCTTGGATGTTGCCATAAAAAACATCGATATTTTGTACTTTTAGCATTAGCCGATAACCTCCTCTCCAAGGTATGCTTCTATTACCTTTGGATTGTTGCGAATTTCTTCTGGTGTCCCGTCAGCGATTAATTGTCCGTGATCAAGTACGTAAATGCGCTCACAAATACCCATAACTAAGCTCATATCATGCTCAATCAGCAATATTGTTAAGCCGAACTCTTTACGAATAAATGCAATTAGCTCCATTAAATCGTGAGTTTCTTGTGGGTTCATCCCTGCTGCTGGTTCATCCAATAGAAGCAGTTTGGGATTTGCTGCTAACGCACGAGCAATCTCTAAACGACGTTGCATCCCGTATGGCAAATTCTTAGCTAGCTCATCTTTATAGACATCTAAGCCAAAGATTTTTAAGAACTCAATGGACTGTTGCTCCATTTCGGCCTCACCTTTGAAATGCGTAGGTAAACGAAAAATAGAAGCCCACATAGAATGCTTTGCAAGTGAATGATTGGCTACCTTTACATTGTCAAGAACAGATAGCTCTTTAAATAATCGAATATTTTGGAACGTACGGCTGATCCCTTTCTGTGTAACCTGATAGGGTGCAAGTCCATTCAATTTCAGACCATTAAAAGTAATTGTACCTTCCGTAGGTGTATATACCCCTGTTAACATATTAAAGCTAGTTGTTTTTCCAGCTCCGTTTGGCCCAATAAGTCCTACCAACTCGCCTTGGTTAAGGTACATATTAACACCCTGTACTGCCTTTAAACCACCGAATTGAATACCCATATTTTCAACATTGATAAGAAGGTTTCCAGTCATTATTTCGTACCTCCCTTTTTACCAAACTTAAATAATTGTGTTATCTCTTTCGTTCCCATTAAGCCTGTTGGACGATAAAGCATCACGATAATTAATACTAAACTGTAAATAATCATACGCGTTTCTGGGAAGTTTGCTAGATAAGTAGACACGACTGTTAGGAAAATCGCAGCAATCACTGAACCAGAAAGACTTCCTAAACCACCAAGTACAACGTAAATTAAAATATCAAATGATTTTAAGAAACCGAATGTTGTCGGTTGAATAATGTAAAAGTTATGTGCAAAAATGGCTCCTGCTAGACCTGCGAAGAAAGACCCAATCGCAAATGCAACAACTTTATAGTAAGTTGTGTTAATACCCATCGCATCTGCTGCTATTTCATCTTCTCGAATGGAAATACACGCACGCCCATGACGAGAATTTGTAAAGTTTGAGATAACTAGAATCGTTAACACTACGCCAAAGAATGCGTATGTCCAGTTCGATAAATATTTAACCTGCATCCCTGCTGCGCCACCAACATAATCCGTATTTAAAAAGATAATACGAATGATCTCTGCAAATCCAAGTGTAGCAATCGCTAAGTAATCCCCTTTTAAACGAAGCGTTGGAATCCCTACGATTAAACCAGCAACTGCTGCTGCAGCAGCCCCTAATAAGATGGCCAATGGGAATGGTAACATTAACTTTGTTGTAATAATAGCGGATACATATGCTCCAACTGCAAGGAACCCAGCATGCCCAATTGAAAACTGTCCAGTAACACCAATAACAATATGCAAGCTGACAGCCAACATGATGTTAATACACATTGTGATCAACATATTTTTATAGTACAAATCAATTACTTCTGTTGTAATCAACAATTGTACAACTGCATAGATGACTAGCGCTATTACGGCATAGCCCCAGAAAACTTTAGACTTTTTCATAAAACCGCTCACCTACACTTTCTCACGGGCGTTTTTACCAAAGATACCCGATGGTCTGAAGATTAAGATTAAAATTAAAATAACGAATGCCGCTGCATCACGCCATAACGAGAAGCCAAGTGCACTTACTAAGGACTCTACAACACCTAGTAACATACCACCAACCATAGCGCCAGGGATGATACCAATACCACCAAGAACAGCTGCGATAAATGCTTTAACCCCAGGAATAACCCCCATTAACGGGTCAATTTTTGTATAATAAACCCCAAAGATAACACCTGCTGCACCAGCTAAAGCTGAACCAATCGCAAACGTTGCAGAGATTGTATTGTCAACGTTAATACCCATTAAGCGAGCTGCATCTGCATCGTGGGAAACGGCACGCATCGCTTTACCGATTTTTGTTTTATGTACGATGAATTGTAAAAGAATCATCAGTACAACTGCGACTGATAAAATTAAGATGGAAGTACTGCTGATTTGAACGCCAAAAATATCTAATGATTTATTTTTGAAAACTTCAGGATATGCTGCTGGTTGTGCACCTCTGAAGAAAATTGTTGTATATTCAATTAATAGCGATACACCTATCGCTGTAATTAAAGCTGCGATACGTGTCGCATTTCGTAAACGTTTATAGGCAATACGTTCAATTAATACACCAAAAATTGCACAAACTAACATCGCCAATAATAATGCTGGGAAGAAACCAAGCTCCCATTTAGCAATAGCGTAAAAGCCAATAAATGACCCAATCATGAAGACATCACCATGAGCAAAGTTAATCAGCTTGATAATACCGTATACCATCGTATACCCTAACGCTATTAACGCGTAGATACTTCCAAGTGAAATACCGTTCACAAGTTGCTGTATCCATTCCATGCGCATTCACTCCTTTAAATTTTCTGAAAATTGAAAAATAAGTACATAGATCGATACTAAAAGTTATGTTTTGCTCTACGATTCTAGTTATCTAACACACAAAAAAGGAAGGCGTGTTTACCCGCCTCCCCCTTGCTTACAAAACATTAAGGATTAACTTTAGAGTTGAACACTTGTTTACCGTCTTTAAATTCAAGAACTGTTGCTGTTTTAATTGGGTTATGATTTTCGTCAACTGAGAAAGTACCTGTTACTAAAGAAAGATCTTTTGTTGCAGCTAATTCATTTTTAATTGCTTCCCCATCTGTAGAGCCTGCACGTTTAATTGCATCAGCAATGTAGTAAATTGTGTCATAACCAAGTGCGTTGAATGCGTCAGGCGCTTTGTCACCATTTGCCGCTTTAAATGCCTTTACGAAATCTTGAATTTTTTGATCTGGGTCTTCAGCAGAATAGTGGTTTGTGATGAATGTGTTATTCAATGCATCCGCGCCAGCTAATTCAATTAAAGTTGGAGAATCCCAACCATCAGCACCCATCAGAGGTACATCAATGCCCATTTCGCGTGCTTGTTTAACAATCAAACCTACTTCTTCATAATATCCAGGGATAAAGATAAAGTCAGGATTTGCCGCTTTAATATTTGTTAATTGTGTACGGAAATCTGTATCCTTCGCTACATAAGCTTCTTCTTTTACAACTTTTCCGCCACTCTTCGTAATCGTTTCTTTAAAGGATTTTGCTAAACCTTTTGCATAGTCTGATGCATTATCTGCAAAAATAGCTACATTTTTCGCATCTAGCTCACCTGAAGCAAAATTAGCTGCTACAATCCCCTGGAATGGGTCAATAAAGCATGTACGGAAAGCATATTCATTAACACTGCCATCCTCATTTACCGTGATATTCGGTGCTGTACCAGAACCCGTAACAATAGGAATTTTATTATCATTTGCAATTTGAACAGTAGCTACTGTATTACCTGAAGTTGCAGGTGCTAGCATTGCTACTACTTTATCCTGCGTTGCTAGTTTAATAGCAGCTGAAGTTGCTTCAGAGTTCTCTGATTTATTATCTACTTTAATCAGTTCAATTTTCTTACCATCAATACCGCCAGCATCATTAATTTCTTTTACAGCCAGTTCTGCACCTAGCCCAATAGAGGAACCATAAGATGCTACATTCCCTGAAAGCTCTAAGTTGGCACCGATTTTAATTGTATCGCCATCAGATGAACCTCCGCCTGATGATGAGCCTCCGCCAGAACTTGAATCGTCTCCGTTACCGCAACCAGCAAGAACACCAGCAAGTAATGAAGATGCTACTAAAAGTGAACCGAACTTCTTAAGCTTTTTGCTCTCTCTCATAATTAAATTCCCCCTGAAAATTTCTCAAATATTAGATATTTCTGATAATTATAAACAATTAAATTCATTTACTCAATAGCCAAAATAATTATTTATAACTATCTAAAAACAAAAGAAAATATTATTCATATAAGCCTTTTTCATTGTAAAACATTCTTTATATTTAGTCTAGAGTGATTTTTCAGTATAATTAGTTATTTATGAATTATCTTTTAATTCAAACTATAGACTAGTACAAAACTATCAGATGAAATTGTTTTTTCACAATAAAGTCTAGTTACTTTAGAGAAACCTCCATCTATTAGAATTATTTCCCTGAAAATAATCATAAGACTACAAGTAGCTAACTGCTTATACCTGTACTCTAAATAGTTAAAAGCTTAGAGTGGGTTTCCCCATACTCTAAGCTTTTTTTAATTCAAAGACACAAAGGCGCTCATTAATATTTGTTTCATTTTCTAAATGCACTTCATGAAGCAACTCAAATGGTGTTCCATGATGTAAAAATTGTAAATAATCGTAAGGCGGATAATATAAAATTATATGAATATCTCGCATTCGGCGCTCATAGGATTTCCAAATATTGTGAATGACTGTACGAAAAATATGGATTGAAAAAGGATTAAAAAAGAAAAACACATTATCACGTGACTTTATTTCATATGATTCGGCTATTGTATGAATAAACTTAATAGGGGCATGTGCTCTCATTTTTTGAAGATAACTACGTTTATTTTCTTCAGCCTCCGTATAAAACCCTGCATCCATTTCTATCCCAATAGTTGGTATATGGAACTTATGGTGCACATAAATAGGAACTCGCCCTTTCCCGCACCCCATATCAATAAATACTGGATTGTCAGGCATCTGATACGCAGCGAATAATTGCTCCAATCCTCTGTAGGGTGTTGGCTCATAACGATGATAGTGTGCAAGCTTAGGAAAGCCATATTGCTCTCCCACCGTGTTTATATGCAAATGTTTATCAAATTGCTGTTCATTCATATGAAAGGACTCCTCAGAAAAGAATGCTTTATTTTAACACGATAAAAAGCAAAAACCATACCCAAAGATATTGGATATGGTTATTTTCTAACGACCTCTACGTTTAAATTTAACAACAAAGAGAAGTGCGAGAAGGAGTAGCACTAAGCATGTAATGGCTGTAAACATTGTATTTTTATCAATAACAGGCTCGTGATTCGCAGCTTCACTATTCGCACCAGGCATTCCCATTGGGGCTCCATTTCCATCAGGAGGTTGCATTTGTTCTCCATTTTGTCCATTTCTCGGACCCTCGCCCTCTCTATTAAAAGGTGGGCTCTTTGATGGATCAAAGTCCTCTGGTAGCTGACTTGGATCAAAATCATCTGGCATCCAATCCATTTCACCATTTTCACTTGGTATTGGCATACCCATATTGCCCTGAGAAGACGTAGATGATTCCACAACAAGCTCCCCAGACAGTTGCCTTAATATAGATTCTGAGCGCTGTTTGGCAAATTCCGGCAAGCTATTTTCACCTTCAACTGCTTCTAAAAACTGCTCCGTAGTAGAGAATTTGGTTGGATCCGCCTCCACATAAGTAGTTAATAAGACAGCTAACTTTTTAGTAATGGATTGCACATACTCTTCTGTTAAATAAGTTGTCGCTAGTTCTTCTAAATAACCTTCATATTTGTCACGATATTCATCATTCGAAAGCAATGCCTTCAAGAGTGGCCGCTCCTCTAATGTTGTGCCAGAAACAGGTGTTGTCACACTAAAATTAATAGCACTATCATTTATTAGATTGCCCGACATGCCCATGCCCATGTCAACGCCGCCACCTCGTTGTTGCTGCATACCCCCATCGCCAGTTTGATCGGGTTGTCCATTGTTTTGTGCCACTGGTTTTTCCATATTAGTAGTAACGTCAGCTTGATTTTCACCGTTTCCTCCTGCTATTCTACCGCCTCCAGCCCCAAAGCCACCAAAGGACATGTTGTAATCCCAAGGAATAATAGAAAACACACCGTTCTGTTCATATAAATAATAGTTATGTTTCATATTCCCTTGATAACTATCTAAATTCACAAGTGCTGTGTTGACGGCAAAATAACGTAACATTTCATCCACATCGATATACTTTTCTATGTCTCCACCATTATTAATTGCGTCTAGCATTTCAACTAATTTGGATTGATTAATATTACCTTCATTTGTTTTTAATCCGATACCTGTATAGTCTTCGATATCGTCGCTAATATATTTTAAATCGCTGCCTGTCCCATCTGGCTTAAATAGAAAACCATCATTAGAGCCGTAATTATTAGCCAGGAATGTCTCATCCACAGCTTCTACCCCTAAGAACAAACCCCGCTCCTCACCATTCACTGTGACATACATATAGGAGTGTGCTGGTGTTGATAAACCCATTTGCTCCATCAGTTCATAGGAGATATACTCTCTCATTAATGTAGAGTCACTATAATTATTGTTTAAATTTAATTTTTTTAAGCCATACAAGCTTTGTGTATCATCATAATAATCAAAATCGATTTTTAAGCTATAGCGATCTGAGTCACTATTGACAACCGATCGTAATGATAGATTGCCCTTTGTACGAATAGCAACATTCTCAACTTTCTTGCCGTTTACTGTAATATCTGCTTGTTTTAATTCTTCAGCAGAAGCATTTTCGAGCATGTCAGCCCAATCTTCCTCAGCAATTTCAATATCAACTGTTGTTACTTTATTGCTATTAAATACTATATTCTCATAGGAGAACTCAGAATTTTTCGTTTCAATGCCTACATTTGGAAGTACAGCATATATCACGACAAAGAGAAGGAGTAAAATCACCATGCATAGATAGACAATTCGTGTTTTAATCATAGCCGTCACCTCTCATCGTAGTTCTATTTGTTAATGAGGTCATTACGCTGTGAAATTCCCATCATAGCTCAGCATAATGGCTGATTTTACACCAGCTACCTTTGTTAGTTCATCCATCAATTTTGCATCATTTTGTTTTACACGAATTTCATAAGTTGTTTCGATTTCATTCTGTTGCATAATGGATTTCGATTTGAGAGCGAATTTTTTTGTTTGCGCAGCAATAATTCGCTCAATTTCAGCATTAGCCAATTCCTCTTCAAACTTTACAATTAGTAAATACGGATTTTCTACCGTTATTTTATTAACGAATATTAGCAATACAAGTCCGATTAATATAGCACCAATAATCACTAATGGAATAAAGCCAGCACCACATAAAATACCTGAAACAATTGCCCAGAAAATATAGACTAAATCCATGGGATCCTTAATAGGTGTACGGAAACGTACAATAGATAAAGCACCAACCATACCAAGTGACAGCAGAACATTTGAACTGATTCCCATAATCACTAGTGCTGTTGCCATTGTCATTATAAGTAGTGAGATATTGAAGGAATGTGAGTAAATGACTCCATTAAAGGTCTTCTTATAAACAGCATAAATGAAAAGCCCAATAAAAAACGCTACTACTAAACCAATAATTGAATCGATTAATGAAAATGAGGTTGTTTTTTCTAAAAAGTTGGATTTAAAAATATCACTAAATTTAATTGTATCCATTGTTCATTCTCCTTTATTATTAGCCGTACATACGACTAAGTTGATATTTTGAATAGGCCTCAGCACGAGTATCCACTGACTGTAGTAAATATTTGATGATGTCTGGTAGATATTCATCGTACTTTACCTCTAAAATTACAAGATTCGGCTCCAGCACATCGACCATAGGCAAGTTTTGATTAAACATATCCGTGTTGCGTAGACTCGATTGCACCTTACTATCAAATGTCACACGCACATTGCCAAACGGATAGATATAGGCTTCTCTCTCGTAATCCACTACCGTAGTAGGTCGCAACTGGTTGTAATTCATCTCATGATATAAATCTCGAATTAGCGCTCGGTCATCATTCTCCATCCAGGCTATCTCGCCAATACGTAGTTTTTCATACTCAGCTTGAGATATTGAACATTTTGTTTTAAAGGTCACATTGTTACGCTTACTCTTCCGCTCAAGATTAATAACATTATTAGACTTGCCGTATATGCGTACTCGATATTTATCTCGATTAATAAAGCCTTCTTTTTTCTCATTTAACACTTTATTGGCAAAATTATCGAAGTACGTACTACGAATTAAATATTTACCGTCTAAGCCAGCATGATGATCACGCTGCATAACATGCTGAAGCTTGGCTTTTAATAATGCATAATCTGGATAAGAGATCGCTTGCTTTATTTCTTGGCGACCATTTGGATTAAATGAAGTAACTATTGGCATTTCATCACTCTCCCTACTTGTATTAGTGTCAGACTGACTAACCTTTAATGCTGCTCGTCCCTTTGTTCATTTCCCGTCTACATCGTTTACTATAAAGGGCTTTTGTGTCAGGCAGATGTCAGCTTTACAAATTCTTCAACTCTCTTTTACAAAACAAAGCAGATTTCTGGGAGACGGATTAAACCAACACTAAGAAGGCTACTACGCTCTTATAGCGTAGTAGCCTTTTGCAATACTAATTCAAAATGTGTTCCAGAGGGATTGCTTTCAATTAATCGCAAATCGCCCCCAACAGATTGGGCCATCATTTTACTAAGTGGTAATCCTAAACCCAAGCCGCGAACAGTATATTTTTTATTTTCCCCTCTATAAAAGCGCTCAAAAATAAATGACTGATCCTCTAGAGGGATTCCATGTCCTGTGTCCTTCACCATCACTGACAGAGCCTCGCCATGATCTATCAACCTCAAGGTTATTGTTCCTTTGTCCATCGCCTGTTTAGCATTGGTTAATAGGTTTGTAATGATCTGTTGGATACGAACAATATCTATCTGTACAAGCACAGGTTTTTCCAACAAATGTAAATGAACTTTTACATGTTCATCTTCCTGCATGACCTCCCACTGTGCCACCGCCTCTCGCAGTAGCTGATTAACATCTACTGACTCTATCTGCACAGGAATAGCATCGACAGCAAAATGGTTAAAGGCAAGTAAGTCACCAACCATTGTTTTCATTTTTGTCGTTTCGACCATAGCCATTTCAATGAATTCCATAGCATCCTGTCCCGTTACAACACCATCTCTTACAGCCTGTAATAAACCACTTATAGAGGTGACAGGTGTTTTCAATTCATGGGTGACACCTGCTAGTAATTCTGTTCGAGTTTTCTCCAGCTGTTCTAATTTATTTGCCATATTTTTAAAGGAGGAAACAAGCTCATAAATTTCCTTTTCCTTACTATATTGAGGTAAATCAATTGCATAATTGCCTTCCTGTACATGCTTGGCAGCCTCAGCTACTTGTTTAATGGGATGGGCCAAACGCTTTGACAGAAAGTAAATAGCGATCCAGCCTAATAATGCTAATGCTCCAATTAATATGGCAAGCTGTCCATATGCTTGGTTAACTCTTGTTAAATTCTCCTTCTTCTCCATCACCAGGGCCCAGCCCAATAACTCATGATTATTTTCTATCTTTCTTTTCACTACATATTCAGGTTCAAGTCCATCCTTTATTTCCTTAGTACCTTCTTTTCCATCTAACAAGCCAGCTACATTTTTAGCACTACCAGGTGGTACAGGACGGTTGCTAGTCAGTATATTTCCCTCTGTATCTACAACATACAAAATCGGATCGATCTCTTTCATATTAAAACGCTGACGATCCCCTATGAAACCTGGAATACCATTTATAGGTCCATTATTAGGATTTGTTGTATCCGTTAAACGATAGACCGTCTCGTCTGCTAAAAACTCCATTAATTCTAATCGATTTTCAAATGTTGTATGTCGAATCCACGCTGCTGAGATTAAAGATATAATAGCTAAGCCTATAAAAAGTGTCAGTAAATATCGGCTCGTCCAATATTGAAGTAAGGATATTCGCTTATTTTTTTTGAACACTTAGCTGATACCCCAATCCACGTAGTGTCTTTATTTCTCCTTCCGCTTCATCCCATTCTTTTAAAGCCTTCCTTAGCCTCTTTATAGCTAAATCTACAGCACGATCACTACCCTCATACTCCCATCCCCAAACTTGATCTATAAGCTGATCCCGGGTAAATGTTTGATTAGGGTGGTCAGATAAAAACATGAGCACTGATAAATCTCTTGGCGTTAATACAATCTCTTCTCCACCCAAAAGCACTTTATGCGCTTTACAATCAATCACTAGAGACCCATACTGCTTACTAGTAGCTGAATCAGTACTACCTACAGCACGTCTTAAAACAGCCCTCACTCTTGCAACAACTTCATCTGCGATAAAAGGCTTGGCAATATAATCATCTGCCCCATGATCAAACCCCTCTAGACGATAATTAACCTCACCTAATGCTGTTAACATGATGACTGGGCAAGTACTTCGTTCTCTTATTTCTTTTAAAATGGACCAACCATTTTTTTCTGGTAACATAATATCTAGCAACACTAGATCTGGCTGTGTTTCACGAAACATGACCAAGGCTTGGCCACCATTGAAACATTGTGTCACACTATAACCCACTTTTTGTAAATACACCTTTAAAACCTGGCTTATTGGATATTCGTCCTCTATTACTAGAATGTTTGCCAAAGTCAATCACCTCGCGACTAGTTCACTCTTATATTCATTATAGCACTGGATTATGTCAGTTAAATGTCAGCCTATCCATTACCCATAAACTACTAGCACAGATTATATAGAGGACATCTATTGACAATGTCTTCCTCAGCCACTTATCATTGAGTGCGAATGATAATCAATGATAATTCATTCAAAAACCTAGTAAATGAAATTAAGGGGGGTAAAAGCATGATTATTGTAACTAATCGTATTCAAGTAAAACCCGGTTTTGCTGCGAGAATGGCACCAAATTTTACAAAGCCAGGTCCTCTGCAACAGTTTGAAGGCTTTCATAAAGTAGAGGTATTAATTTCAACTGATGATCCTACTTATGATGAAATGAGTGTTAATATGTATTGGGAATCTAAGGAGCATTTCCAAGCATGGCGTAATAGCGATGCATTCGCTGCAGCCCATCAACGCCCAGATTCGGGCTCTGAGGGAGAAAAGGCTGACAGTCCAATTATCGGCAGCAAAATAGTGGTGGCGGAATTAGCTTCTTCTATTGAAGCCTTAAATTAATAAACGACGATTAAATTACTTATACATTATCTTCTGATTCTATCTAAAAAGCCCTGCATGTTGAACGATCATGCAGGGTCTTTTTTCTTGGTATAAGAAACATTGATTAAATCAATATAAAAGAATGACTAGTATATAGCCCAGCACGGATAGAAAGACCGAGCCAATTAAACCTGCAATAAATGCCTTTACACCTAGCTCCTTAAATGTTTTCATCTCAACATTTAGCCCTAGACCTGCCATTGCCATCGCAATTAAGATATAAGCAATATCTACTAATGCTTGCGATACATTCGCCGGTATAATCCCTAAAGAGTTGATAGCACTCATCGCTAAAAATCCTAAAATAAACCACGGTATGATGGATAAAGAAAAGGCTTTTTTCTCTTCACTTTTGTCCATTCTTCGATAGAAAATACCAATAACAATTGCTACAGGTACGAGTAGGGCCACTCGTGTTAATTTCACGATGACGGCTATATCAATTGCTTCATTTCCACCAGCAGATGCAGCTGCAATTACATGCGCAATTTCATGTAATGTCCCCCCTGCGAAAATCCCATACGCAGTAGGTGTTAAATCGATGATGGAATAAAGTACCGTATAAATAAGTGTGAAAATAGTCCCCAATAACGCAACAATCGCTGCCCCTACCGCCGTTTCCTTTTCATTTGCTTTAATTTGAGGTGCAATTGCCACTACTGCAGCAGCTCCGCAAATGGCAGTCCCGCAAGCAGTTAATATCCCTAGCTTTTGATCGACTTTAAATATTTTTGTTAGGCCGTACACAACAATTAAGGCAAATAGCAAATTAATGACTGCAATTAAAAAAACGTTAGCACCCGCATGATAAATATCTGCTAAATTTAAGCGCATACCCAATAAAATAATACCAAAGCGTAATAGCTTCTTGCTGGAAAATGAAATCCCTACTTGCCAAGAATCTTGTACTTTAAATGTTGCTCGCCAGGTCATCCCTAATATAATGGCAATAACCAACTGTCCCAATATTGAAAGGAAAGGAAATGTGGCAATATATTTCGCTACTAAAGCAATAAGAAGCGTTAACAATATCCCCTTCAAGAAATTTGGATTAAGAGTAGATTTTAATTTATGCTGTCTATTAACCATGATGTTCACTTCTTTCTCCCTTGTTGATTATTACTTTAATAAAGAGTGCACTATTAGTAAAATACATATATATAATTATTATTATTAATATTTCTAATAATAGGGGTGAAGATATGCAATTGGATGCTTTAAAAACATTTATCACGCTGGTTGAGGTCAATAATTTTACAAAGACCTCTGAAATACTTCATATTTCACAACCAAGTGTTAGCTTACACATTAAGAATCTAGAGCAAGAATTACAAACAACCTTATTTATTCGCTCCCCAAAATCGGTGCAAATTACACCAACTGGTGAAATTCTTTATAAACGAGCAAAGCAAATCATGGCGATAGCTGAAGCTGCAAAAGAAGATATCGCTGCCTATCATCAAGAGGTACAAGGTACGCTAGTCATTGGGGCAAGCTTTACAATTGGCGAATATATATTACCTCCAATTATTGCAAGCTTACAGCAACAATTCCCACAACTTGAACTTCAAATTATTATTGGCAATACAAAAGAAATCATTCAATATACAAAATTACTGCAAGTCGATATAGGTCTAATTGAAGGACAGGCTCATGATAATGAACTAGTCATTAAGCCATTTATGCAAGATGAGTTATTTATTGTTAGCGACAGTAAACATCCTCTTACAAAGCAACAACCTCTGACTGCTGATAAACTCCAGCAGCAAAGCTGGGTTGCGCGTGAAGAAGGCTCTGGAACACGTTATTATCTGGATCATTTATTCAGAGCAAATGGTTTACAGATTCATTCGCTTTTGACTATTAGCAGTAATCAGGGCGTGAAGGAGAGTGTAATGCAGGGACTTGGTCTTTCTTTATTGTCTGCCTGTGTGATAGAACGTGAATTAAAAAATGGAGATATGACTATTCTGCGCCTTGAAGGACAGCACTTTATGCGAACATTTTCTTATCTTTGCTCACCTACCATGAAAAATAAGCGCAATGTCGACATACTGATTGATATCTTAATAAAAAAAGCATAGCGATTCTTTTCTCGTCGCTAAGCTCTTTTTATGGTTCTTCTCGTATTAAAATGTTTACTTTCAATGATTTCAACAAATTTCATTGCTGCTCTAGAAAGGGGTACTGACTTCAAATAACACATACCAATACTTCTCGTAGGAATACTTTCCCTTAAAGTTAATTCATAAAGAAGTCCACGTTGAAGATAGTCCTTTGAAAATTCCTTTGTTACACATGCAATGCCAAGGTTACTACGCGCAAATTCGAGTACCAAATCATGTGAGCCTAGCTCAAACTCTGGCTCTATGTGAACGCCTCTTGCAAAAAGATAATCTTCCACATACTTCCTTGAATTTGATTTTTTCTCTAGAAAGATAAGTGGAAATTTTAAAAGGTCCTCATAGCTTAAACTTTTAGATGAAAGTGTTTTATATTTTTCCCCACAGACAAAAATATCCTGAATATCTGTACATACCGTTAACTGTAATGTTGAATCTTCAATTGGAAAATTACAAAACCCTATATCTACTTCACCCGATTTAATAAAATTACAAATTTCAGAGGTTGTGCCATTTAGCATTTGCAATTTAATATTCGGATACATTGTATGGAATGCTTCTAAATAAGGCATTAAAAAGAAGCGTGAGATCGTATCACCTACCCCTATTTTTAATTGCCCTGTTGTTAAATTTTTGAATTCAAGTAACTTTTCTTCACCAGCATCTAAAAGCCCTAAAGCAGAATTAGTATATTCAAAAAGTAGGCTACCCTCTGTTGTTAATGTCACACCTTTAGGGGTTCGATTAAAAAGACGTGTGCCAAGCTCATTTTCTAATTGCATCATTGCCTGACTTACAGCTGGCTGTGTCATATATAAATCTTTTGCTGCACTAGAAAAGCTATTATTTTTTGCTACAACACTAAAAACACGATATAAATCTAATTTCCCTATCATATAAGCACCTCTTATAGCTATTATATGAACTATTAATTTTACTTATATCATTAACGAGCCTTATAGTAAAATCATATGGTTTTTATATCACTTTACGCTAGATAGAATGAGGAGAGATTAAATTGGAACGTGTAATCGGTACAGTTGTAAGAGGTCTTCGTGGTCCTATTATTAATGAAGGCGATAATATTGAACAAATTGTTGTAGATACAGTGTTAAATGCTGCACATATTGAAGGATATACAATAGAGGATCGTGATATTGTGACAGTAACTGAATCTGTCGTGGCACGTGCACAAGGAAACTATGCTACGATTGATGATATTGCCATAGATGTAGCGGCTAAGTTTGGTGATGATACGGTAGGCGTTATTTTCCCCATTTTAAGTCGAAACCGCTTCGCCAATTGTTTACGAGGCATCGCTAAAGGTGTAAAAAAGGTAGTATTAATGCTAAGCTACCCATCTGATGAAGTGGGTAATCACCTTGTAGATATTGATGAGCTCGATGTAAAAGGCATTAACCCATGGACAGATACACTCAATGAGGTTGAATTCCGCGAGCATTTTGGCTATAAAAAACATACATTTACTGGTGTAGATTATATTGAATACTATAAAGAGTTAATCGAAGCAGAAGGGGCTACGTGTGAGGTCATCTTCTCAAATAATCCAAAAACAATTTTAAATTACACAAAGAGTATCTTAACATGTGATATTCATTCACGCTTCCGCACAAAACGTATTCTAACAGCGAACGGTGCAGAAAAAGTTTACAGCCTTGATAATATTTTAGCTGAATCAATTAATGGCTCTGGTTTCAATGCTGAGTATGGTCTACTTGGCTCGAACAAAGCAACAGAGGATAGTGTTAAATTATTCCCACATACTTGCCAACCGATTGTTGATGGAATCCAAGCAAAAATTAAAGAAGCTACAGGAAAAACAGTAGAAGTTATGATTTATGGTGACGGCGCATTCAAAGATCCTGTGGGTAAAATTTGGGAGCTTGCAGATCCTGTTGTATCCCCAGCATTCACCGCTGGATTACATGGAACACCGAACGAGGTTAAATTAAAATATTTAGCGGACAATGATTTTGCAGACCTTCGAGGCGAAGAACTAAAGGCTGCTATTTCTGAATACATCCAAAATAAAGATGAAGATTTAACAGGTCAAATGGCTGCACAAGGAACAACACCGCGTCGTTTAACAGACCTTATCGGTTCCCTATCTGACCTTACATCTGGTTCGGGTGACAAAGGAACACCAATGATTTACATTCAAGGCTACTTCGATAATTACACTAAATAAACAAACAAAAATGAACTCTCGTCCTAATGAAGAGAGTTCATTTTTTTATGGCGAGGATAACAGGAATCGAACCCGTACTCCCATTGGAAAGGGATATGCACTCCTTGCACCTACCTCGTAATAGATGATTATTGAATGCTTGCTATAGTATTACATTGTGCTCAGTCCCTTCTCTTCTTAATTGGTTAGGATTTTAATTTATTTGGAATAATTTCTTCTTGTAGCCAATGCTCACTTGTTTGAACATGTTGCGGTCTCACAAATTTCCCTAAATTATAGCGGAAATCTTCGTAATGGAATGAGCTAGTATTTCTAATGACATACCCCTCTTGTTCCCCTTCAAAGAATGATTTTCCAGTGAATGTACGTTTTATCTGTTCTTCGTCAAAAATCCCTCGGTATAAAACGGGCACTGTTTCTATACCTAACTCTGCTGCAAAGGCCACGGTTTCATCCCAGCTCAAACAAATATTTTCTTCATTCCAAATGCTAAACAAATAGAAATAGCTTGTTAATCCTTGATAATAAATAGAATGCTTGGCATAAACATTTTCACCACATAAGCGCCAGTCCTTTGGAATCCGATACGCAAAATTCGCGTGAAATGTTTTTACCCAATGTCTAGAAGGATGGTTGGCTGAATGAATGCTTCTAGCATGCATATAGTCTCTGTAAAGTGTTGTCCCTTCTCCATCTAACTTTTCAGTGACAACAACCTCCTTTCTAATAAAATGATTCACATTTCTAGCAACTTTATCATCATCGGTATAACCCCTGCTCCATGGTAAATGAAAACTTCTTGGGTATTTCATTAATTTCGTCATATTTTCACCTTCCTTTCCTAAAGTTTACTTGGCAAATTGATCTGCCTCACGGAAAAAATAAAGCCTTGTTAATAAATCACCATCTAATAAATGATAAATTTGGCTTCCACCTCTATCTCCCCCATACTGGATTAACATATGAAATTGCACTAAATGAACAACCTTTAATACAAATTCCTTTTCAAAGCCCAACTCTAATAGAAAATGGCAAACCAGTTGAGCAGAGACATTTTCATGCCCAAAATAGCCATAACGCTGTTGCAAAGGTTTATATTTTTTACAAGCTGGTTTACCGACATCATGAAACAATGCAGCTATTTGTAGAGCTAGTTTATCGCTTTCTAAGTAGTACTCATTGATGTACGCGTACACAAAATACGTATGCTGACATAGTAAAAATTGATGGAATGGGTTTTCTTGATCGAATTGATAAATTTCTTTGAAAAGTGGGACTGCTTGAAGTGTTTGAAAAAGCTCTTCATAGGTGGGGTGGCCTTGTATGAGTGAAACAAATTGTTGTCGAGAAAGATCATAGGGACTTGATTCATGAATAATATGCAATTCATTAAACCCTTCTCCTACTGTCGGGAACTCTAAATGCTTTCTCATTTTTTCCATCACGATTAATGGTACATGTCTTTTCCTTTGCTGGTTTCTAGCTACACAGATTGAATAAGGTGTATCAAAGTAATAACATACCTTCTGCACATTACTTGGTATTTTACGAAGTGCAAACATCCTGCGCTCTCGTTCAATATTGGTTGCATCCACAATGACAGAAAACCCTTTTGCCACTAAGTCATTAAGACGTTCATATAATGTACGAAAGACTATACGTGATTTTTGCCTTGTTGAATCCCCAAATAATTCCTGACGTATAGCGTCGCTTGATAGGACAATTGCATTTTCATTTTTAGCTAACTGTTTCACAAATGTACTTTTCCCACTACCAGGCAACCCCACTGTAAAGATTACCTTCATTCTTTTCACCTCCCTTCAAGTTTCTTTATCGTATGGCATGCCACATTCTTTAGTGTCTGAATAGCATTTCATCCATTTTTTTTAATAACAATTTATGATAATCAGTCATAATATGAAGCAATATTACATATAAAAAAGACGGCTCCACCTTTTTGTAGAGCTGTCTCTGTTTATCAATATCTTATTACCTTACACATTTATTGTATCATAAATTTACAATAATTTCTAGACTATACTTCTTTCCGAAGTAGATGTATGATAAATTTCCTGCTTCAATCCCCCCATATCATGTGCATTTGGATACTTTCACTATATTCAAATTTGTGGTTGGACAAACAGTTAAAAAAGCATCACAATTACCCTCTTCTCACCATCTATTGAGGTGAGGGTTACTGTCAAAGGAAGCAAATAACTATGGAGAGGAATGTGAGTAAACGTTGGAAAATCAAAAAGAATGGCTAGAAGAAAAGCATCACCTTGAGGATTCTTTAAACATTATTGTTCATAAAATAAAAGAGTTAGAGCATAAAGAAAAAGGTTTTAAAGAAAATGCTGTTGCCTTAAAGAAATCCTTTTGGAACGATGTGAGAGTCAATCTAGATACCGCTGAGGATGTAGACGAAACCTTTTTTGCAATTAAGCAGCAGGCAGAGCTTTTATCTGACTCAGAGCTAGCACAGGAACGTGCAATTCGTAATGTAAAGGTATATGAACGTTTACAACAGTCACCCTATTTTGCTCGTATTGACTTTGTACAAGATGATCAACAAGACCCTTTAAAAATTTATATTGGTGTAGCCACATTATTGGATGAACAGGATGAAAATATCATCATTTTTGATTGGCGAGCGCCTATATCAAGTATGTATTATGATTACACACCTGGTGATGCATCCTACGAAACATTAGGTGAAGAAATTCATGGAGAAATGCTGTTAAAACGGCAATTTATTATTAAAAATGGTCAACTACAATCCATGTTTAATACGGGCCTTACAATTGGTGATGACCTACTGCTCGATATCCTTGCGCAAAATGCAAATGAGCATATTCGTAGTATTGTTGCGACAATCCAAGCAGAGCAAAATAAAATTATTCGCCATGTAAATTCACGCTATCTTATTGTTGAAGGCGTGGCAGGTAGTGGCAAAACAGCTGTAGCCTTACAGCGGGTAGCTTATCTACTTTATCGTTATCGTGATGAAATGACTACCGATCAAATTCTGCTAATTACACCTAACCAACTTTTTAATCAATATGTTCATTCTGTCTTACCTGATTTAGGGGAAGACAATATGCAGCAGTTAACGTTTATAGAATATGCTGAAAAACGATTAGGTAAACAGTTTCAATTAGAGTATCCTTATGAGCAGCTTGAAGAACTGTTAACAGAAAAGGATGATGCTCAGTATCAAACAAAATTAAGCATCATTTCTTTTAAAGCGAGTCTCGCTTATAAACATATAATCGATCAATATGCGAGTTATTTATCCGATAAAGGCTTATTATTTAAAAATATCGTTTTTCGTGGAGAGCGGATTATTACTGCACAGGAAATTACCGAATACTTCTATTCTTTCCCTTCTACTATGTCGATACCAGATCGCCTACAATTAGTAAAAGAATGGTTATTGCAGCAACTAACGAAATTGGAAAAGGCTGAGCGTACAAAGGAATGGGTAGAAGAAGCTACTGAGCTATTAGATAAAGAAGATTATTCCAAATCTTATAGTGAACTTTTATATGAGGGTCGCTATACTGAAAACTCATTTGACGATTTTGATCAAGAACGCTATAAATTAGCGAGACAAATTGTCAAAAAACACTTTAAACCATTACGTAACTCTGTTAACAAGTTAAAGTTTGTCCATATGTTGGGTACATATCGACAGCTCTTTGATTTGAATAGTTCTATTAACAGGGATTTACAACACCTTATGCCAGACAATTGGGAGGACATTTGTCTACAAACACTCCCTAATTTAGCAAAGCGTTTGATTGCCTATGAGGATACTGCACCATTTTTATATTTACAGGACAAAATTGAAGGACAACAGACCAACAGGATGATCCGTCATGTGTTAATAGATGAAGCACAGGATTATTCGCCATTTCAACTTACTGTATTACAGCAGTTATTCCCAAAAGCACGTATGACCATTTTAGGTGATGGCCACCAAACGATTCATCCACATACCTTTAATAATCCTTCTCTACTCGACACTCAATTATATGGTGAGCAGGCAGAAAAAATGATATTAACCAAAAGCTATCGTTCGACAAAGCAAATCATACAACTCACTGCCAAAATATTGAATGATGGTAGTGAAGTAGAAGCATTTAACCGAAATGGCCCTGAACCATCGATTACTATTGTGCCAAATGAATTGGAATTAATGGATCAAATTATTCAAAATATCGACCATTTATCTATTGAATTCGAAACAATTGCTGTCATCTGTAAAACCGCAGCCGAATGCTCTGCCGTTTATAAGCAATTAAACAATCGAGTAGATATTCAATTAATCAACCATAATTCAAAGCAGTTTAAGAAGGGTATTTTATTACTTCCAGCTTACATGGCGAAAGGCATCGAATTTGATGCGGTCATCATCTATAATGCATCTGCCGCTAATTACTCAAGAGAAAGCGAACGGTACTATTTCTATACGGCGTGTACAAGAGCTATGCATGAGCTGCACATTTATTCTATTAACAAATTAACGTATTTCCTTCAATAATAGGTAACAGGAGAATCTGTAAATAACAGATTCTCCTGTTCTCTTGCTGTTTTATATATAGAACGTATAGTCTTCTGGAATAACACGTTTTAAAAATTTCTTCGTTCGCTCCTCTTTTGGGCTGACGAAAATATCATGAGGGCTACCTTCCTCTACAACTACTCCTCCATCCATGAAAATTACGCGATTGGCAACATCTTTGGCAAAGCCCATTTCGTGTGTTACTACAAGCATTGTTGTACCCTCCGCTGCAATATTTTTCATGACCTGTAGAACCTCACCTACCAATTCAGGGTCAAGTGCGGACGTTGGTTCATCAAATAAAATAATATCAGGATTCAAAGCTACTGCTCGTGCAATACCAACACGTTGCTGTTGACCTCCTGACAACTGACTTGGGTAGGCATCATATTTGTCTGATAAACCTACTTTATCAAGTGCCTTTTTACCAATTTCCACAGCCCGTGCTTTAGGTATTTTACGTCCAATGATTAATCCTTCCGTTACATTTTCTAATGCTGTTTTATTAGTAAATAGATTATAGTTTTGAAAGACAAATGCGACACGCTGGCGAATTGCATGCACGTCTTTTTTCTTTACATGTTGAAAATCAACCTGAATATCTCCAAATGTCGCATGGCCTTGATCAGCCTTCTCTAAAAAATTGATACAACGCAATAATGTTGTTTTTCCTGAACCACTGGGACCTAAAATAACAACAACGTCCCCTTTATCAATGGCTAAATCAACACCCTTTAAGATTTCATTGCCACCAAATGATTTATGAATATTTTTAATTTCTAACATGCTAATTCACCCCTTAGACATTTGCCATTTTGTATTTGCTTAAATATTTCTCATAACGCTTAAACAAGTATTCAACCGTACTACATAAAATTAAGTACACAATAAAGATATCCAAATAGGCCTCTACATAATTGTAGCCAACGTTTGCCGCTACTTTTGCCTTCAGTGTAATTTCAGGAAGCGACATTGCGTAGCCTAGCGATGTAGCTTTAATAAGATTAACTGTAGCTGTGCAAATATTCGGCAATGCCACTACTAATGCCTGTGGAATGATGATGCGAGTATATGCTTGGAATGTTGACAAACCTACTGAGTGTGCAGCCTCTAGTTGCCCCTTTTCAATGGTACTTAACGCCGATCGAAAGACCTCAATCAAAATGGCTGTTGAGCTGAATGCAAATACAATAAACGCATACCAAATTGGATTGATTTTATAAATATCATACGCAATATGATATTTTTCAAAAATAATTTTTAACATTAAAGGTATACTGCTATAGATAATAAAAATTTGTATAATAATCGGCGTTCCTCGAACAAAAGAAACATAAATCTTCGCGAGGTGATGAATAACTGGAATTTTATTGATCCTAGTTAGTGCTAACAAAAAACCTAGTGGCAAAGCTATCACCAAAGCAACAACTGTGACTAGGAGCGCTATAGGAACACCAGACAAAGCTACGAAAAATGTTTCAAGTAAAAATTGATAATTCACCCTCACGCCTCCTTAAGTTGTTTCTAGGGTCTTCTTACCCTTGCCAAATACCTTTTCTAATATAGTAAATATTTTCTCTATAATAATAGATAACACCCAATAGATAATAGCCAATGCAATATAAATTTCTAAGGCATGAGCATTGATGTTACTTGCAATAATTAGATTTGCCTTACCTACAATATCAATTAGACCAATTGTATAAGCGAGTGCACCTTCCTGTAATAAAGCAATCATGCCATTGCCAAAGTTCGGTAAAGCGACGACCAGCGCCTGCGGAAAAATAATTCGACGGTAGGCTTGGAATGGTGTTAGCCCTACACTAACGGCTGCTTCAAACTGCCCTTTTGGAATGGCTAAGTAGGCAGACCGTATCACCTCAGACATTATTGCCGTGAATTGTAAGGTGAATGTTACGACAACAAATATGGCCGTTTCAATTGAATGGAGATTAAGACCAACATTTTCCGCTAATGCTGGGACACCATAGTAGACAAGAAATAACAAAACAATGGAGGGTGTACAACGCATAATCGTTGTATACAGATTGGCGAATTTAGTTAGCCACTTGACTGAAGATAGCTTAGCAGCCGCCAGCAATAAGCCGAATAGGGTACCTAAGATAATGGAGGACCCTGCAACTAAGAACGTGATTTTTAAAAATGGCAATAACACTGGGATTGCGTTCCAAATGTAGGTTGCGTCAAAATATTTATCCATTTCCTCACCAACTTTTGTTTTTATGAATAAAGACTGCTGAGCATTACTGACTCAACAGCCTTACTATTCGTTCCGTTTTAAACTAACGATTTACGTTTTCCAGTACTTCAAATAAATCACGGCCATAGAATTTTGTACTTAATTCATTTGTTTTCTTTTGTTCTTTAACCTGGGCTATTGCTTTATCATAAGCGTCAGCAAATTCCTGCTCTTTTTTATTGAACAGTGGCCATGTTTTTATAACAGCAAATTCGTTATAGACAACGTCATCTTTTAGGTTATAATATGGTCCATCTTCTGCAAGTACTTGTTGTTTAAATGGGCCTTCAATCATGACACCACCATCAACACGGCCCTCATTTACCCACTGCACTACATCGACAGTAAAGGCGTCACCGGCCTCAAGTTTTACTTTATTATCTGGATTTGCCGTATTATACTCATCGATAATTGTATATTGAGCATTATTTGCAGCAATCGGTGCTAAAGAATAGCCCTTTTTCGCAAAATCCGCTAATGTTTTCACGCCTTCATCCTCTTTACGCAAAACTAAACCTGCGCTACTTAAACCTAAGAATTCCTTCGGGAAAATAAATTTCTCTGTTCGTTCCTGAGTAAAGAATGCGTTTTTAACCCCTACTTGATATTTCCCTTGCTCCACACCAATTAATAAATCATCACTTGTTGTACCTACATACTCAAATTGATAGTCAGGTAGCAATTCATCTACTAATTTCATTACTTCTACATCATAACCAGTTGGATTTCCATTATCGTCGATGTAACTAATAGGCTTTGAGGCTTGATCGTAGGCTACTTTTACTGTACGTACCTTTTCACCATCACCTGATTCTTTATCTGCTGATTCTCCTGAATTACAACCTGCTAATAATGCTATAGATGCCAAACCAATTGCAGCAAATTGAAATATCTTATTCTTCTTCATATGTCATTTCTCCTTATTTTTCACGTGATTTAATGATTGATTTTCATATAATTTCTGCTGTTCAATAGCGGCAGTCGCTAATTTAATAATCGTCATATCATCCATCGGTGGATTGTGAAGCCCTGCACGAACATTGCGGTAATAACGCTGTAATGGATTGGATAGTTGTAAGCTTTTTGCCCCCACTACACGCATCGCTTTATCGACTATATCTATTGCCATGTTTGTTACTGTGTGTTTAGCAACAGCCATTTCATTTGTTATTAGTCCACGTCTAGCAGGATCATCGTAAGCCTCAGCCACTCCGTATAAGACAAAACGTGCTTGATGGAGCTTTAATTCAATATCCCCTAAAAGCTGTTGTACGTTTGGCAACGTACTAATTGGCGCATTCAGGCTATTCGGTTGATGGTGATTAGCAAAATGAATAGCATAATCACGGGCTGCTTGTGCAATGCCTAAGTAAGTTGCTGGGATATGGAGTATCCAGCCATTTATTTTGCCACCACTCGGATGACTTGGTAACTCTACTAAATACTCTGTTGCAACAAGCACATCCTTTAACACAAGGTCGTGGCTGCTTGTGCCTCGCATTGCAGACATCTCCCAATTCTCCTCAATGGATAGACCTGCTGCATCCTTATGAATGAGGAAGAAGCCAACTTGCTGCTTTTCTTCAATCCAAGCGGAGGTAAGGAAATAATCGAGCACCGGAGATGCAGTCGTAAAAATCTTGCGCCCATTTATTAGCCAACCACCTTTAGTAGAAATGGCATTTGTCCCTGGCCGCCCTCCTCGCGTTGGGCTACCTGTTGCCGCCTCACTAACAGCTCTATTAATCATGGCACCTCTCTTTATTTCTTCAGAAAAAGCTATTAATAGATCATCAGTCCATAGTTTAGTTTCATAAATTTCCCCAACAACACCTAATGTCCATCCAAGGGAAAGAGAGGCATTTTCGTCATAGCTTGCTAGCGTCTCTTGTACAAGCACCATATCATAAACAGATAACCCTTCTCCGCCATATTGTTTCGGTAAAGTAAGTTGAGGATAGCCAATTTGTAAAAGTAATCGATGAGCTTCGAACGGAAAACGAGATTGTTCATCTACCTCAACAGCCTCTGCCTTGATTGGCTCAGCTATAGCAGCTAGTTGATCTAGCCAATATCGTTGTCGCTCTGTCTTTACAAATAAATTCTTCAAATGAATCTCCTTCTTCCCAATATATATAAATCGTATAAATTTACTAAGGATTGATAATGAAAAAAAATCTCTTGCTACATGAATGTAGTGAGATACTATTTGGTACTGAATTTTCTGATTCGTTGACACTTATAATACTTTTCGCATTAGAAAATGTCAATGGGTGAAATTCAAGTTTTTTTGTAAGTTTAATATGTATTACAAAGTTTCAACTTTTACCTTTGATTTATGCACCAAGCTTTTCTTACAACATATGCTAAGACTAATGAAAGAGGTGCATATATGACCAATAATTTAAATTCGCCACTAAACGGTGGAATCATAACCCATTCGGCTCCACAAGTTATTCAAACTAAGTTTGGAGATATTAACGGGGATGGTTTTTTTGAAACCATTTTTTTAATGGGCACTAAACAGCCTGATAGTCCTTTCTGGAGAAATCTAACACTGTCTATTTTTTATGGTCAAACAAGACAAATGGAGCAAATTCCATTGAAACAAAATATGGGCTATAATCCGACTATTTTCTTGGGTGATTTTACTGGTAATCATATTGAGGATATTCTGGTTGTGTCTGATACAGGAGGTAGTGGCGGAATTGTAAATGGTGAGATTTTTTCCTCCATCAACAATCAAGTTCGTTCCATCTTTGATGCAGAGTCTTTCAATAATAAACTTAAATATAAGGTCAATTATGTAGATCATTATAAGGCTGTTGTTCAGAGTTTTAATCCTGCTATTAAATACACAATTGATTTACAGTATAAAGGAACCGACTACTTAGCTGAAATTTATAATCCAGATGGCACCTTGAAGCAACCGATTGAAGGCTGGGTAGATCCTTTTGGAGGACTATATCCTGTTGATTACGACCGAGATGGAACGTATGAAATTTTAGGATATCAAGAAATTGCAGGTAGATATCATGCTGATGGATTAGGCTATGTAGAAAATATTTTAAAATGGAATGGCCATGAATTTGTAATAGATCGACAAACGGTTGGTATTTTTGGTGAGGATTTATCATAGACGACAAATCTAGCTATTAAATAATCTAAAACAGGAATCTGCTCATTTTTACTTAACTCTAACAAAAAACAAGCAGATTCCGTTATTTATTTTTTCTTTTCAACCAAGGCAAAGTAGTTATTTTCAGGGTCAGCAAAGTTAAAAACCCTACCCATTGGCATCATGACTAGATCTCCTACTTTTACGCCCTTTGCCTGAAAATCTTGGTACATCTCTTCAATTTTATCAGCGTAAAACATAATAGAAGGTGTTCCTAAATTTAGATCAGGTTGCATTTTAGCAATAATTTCTTTGTTATGAAGCACAAAGGATGTTTGAGCTTCCTCAGTTGGTGCAATTTCAATCCAGCGCATGCCTGCCTCTTCCTGTTCAGAAATGACCACAAACCCCACTTTTTCTGTCCAAAACTTAACAATTGCATCTTGATCATTAACATATAACATTACTTGTCCTATTTGATGAATCATGACTTCATTCCCTCCTCTTTTGAGCATTAGTATACATCAAAAAGCAGCTTTATATAGCTTCTAACGCCATCAATTTAAGGAAATTTCAAACAATTGATAATGATATACATTACTAAGAAATAATTAATTCAAAGTACTTAACTTTTATTTTATTTCTGATAGAATGAGTATTATTTACCTTTAAGGGAAAAGTATAGAATAAAATATTATGTGAGGATAATACAATTGAAACAACTAAGTTTAAGAAAAAAGCTTATTTTTTCGTTTTTAGCCATGCTTCTCATCCCAACACTCTTGATTGGAATAGTATCTTACCAAAGTGCTGAACAGCAAATTTCAGAGGAGCAACGCGCAAGTGCGACTGAAAGTGTACGCATTCTAAATTCCAATATTACAAACATGATTGAACCTAAATTGAAAGATGTACAATATTTTTCACAGAAATTTAGTGAAACTTACTTTCAAGATGAGAGCATTTTAGAACTGAAGTCATTATTAAGTGAATATGTCAACATGCACCCTGAAGTAGATCTGATATATATTGGAACTGCTGAAGGCAAACTGTTTGATCAGCCTGTTCAAGAGTATCCTGATGGCTTCGACCCTCGGACAAGACCTTGGTATAAGCAGGCTTTAGCTAATAATGGGAAGACCTCAATTACTGCACCATATGTTACACAATCTACAGGTGACATTGTCATCACAATTACTCAGGCATTACCGGATGGTTCTGGCGTATTAGGATTAGATCTAAATATTTCTACATTAAGTGACATTACGAATAATATTCGTATTGGAGAAACGGGCTTCGCTTCTCTTTTAGATAACAATAAAATTTACATTGCTCAGCCAGATAAAGAAAGTGGTACAGAGGCAACGGAAAGCTACATAACAAAAATTTATGAGCAGGAAAGCGGTACTATCATTGAAAAAGACCGTCACTTACAATTTGTTACGAATGAGTTAACGGGTTGGAAAGTAATTGGTACAATGTTTACTGCGGAAGCTGCAAAAGCTGCAGCATCCACATTGAATATAAATTTAATTATCATTATTGTTTCCATTCTCGTTGGCGTTATTTTCATGCTCTTTATGATAAAGTCTATTGTTAACCCAATTAATCAATTGAAGCAAAGCGCATTAAAAATTAGTGACGGTAATTTAACGGAGTTTATTGAAATCCATTCTAAAGATGAAATAGGTCAGCTTGGAGAAGCCTTTATCTCTATGAAGGTGAGCTTAAAAAAATTAATTCGAAATGTTGATCAAAGCTCACAACATGTCCAAACAGCCGCTCAAAATTTATCTGCTAATGCAGAACAAAACATCGCTGCCTCAGAGCAAGTTGCCGATGCCATGCACCAAATGGCAATTAGTACAGAAAAACAAACAACAGGTATTGATCAGAATGCCATTTCAGTTGAAGAAATTGCTAAAGGCGTTGTTGAAGTGGCAGACAGTTCCATGCAGGTTTCTGACCTATCTAGTCATGCTATCCAATTGGCAGAAGAAGGTGGACAATCTGTCAAACAAACGGTACAGCAAATGAATTCTATCCATAATTCTGTAACGCAATCAGATACAATGATTAAAGCACTATATGATCGCACGAAAGAAATTGGGTCCATTTTAGAAATGATTAGTGCTATATCAGATCAAACGAATTTACTAGCGCTTAATGCAGCTATAGAAGCTGCTAGAGCAGGAGAACATGGCAAAGGCTTCGCGGTAGTGGCAGATGAAGTACGCAAATTAGCAGAGCAATCTCATCAATCAGCAGAGCAAATTTCTGCGCTTATAACTACTATTCAGCAAGATACGGCAAAATCTGTAGAGACAATGGTCAAAGCGTCGACAGATGTTCAAGAGGGCTTACAATTGACAGAAGAAACAAGTAGAAAATTCGCGAGCATTATCGAAAGTCTTCGAAACATCGCGCCGAAAATGGAGGATATTTCAGCATCTGCTCAAGAAATGTCTGCCGTTGTAGAAGAAGTTTCAGCGACTGCTATTGAACTTTCCGATCACGCAAAATTAAATGCTGCTGCTACAGAAGAAGTTGCTGCTTCCACGGAACAAACTTTATCTTCTATGCAAGATATGGCTTCGTCTGCCAAAACCCTACTTGATATGGCGGATGAATTGCAGGGTTATGTTAATCGTTTTAAATATTAATTATTTAACTGCTAGATCTGAGTTCACGATAGTATTGAACTCAGATTTTTTCTATTCCTAAAAGATAGGAAATTACAAAATAAGATATTTTTCTACAAATAATAGCGTTGCATAACTTTATTTTCCAGATTTTTCAGAAAATTGTGTTGATTATTATTCATTTTCCTCTTAGAATCAGATTAAACATTTGAACGACTTAGGAGTCTACTAGTGTAATAAAACCCATCTCGTAGTTAATTATATTACACTTCAATAATGTCGTTTAAGGAGGAATACTATATGAAACGAATTAGTTTAAGAAAGAAACTCATCTTTGCATTTTTAGTCATACTTCTCATTCCCGCACTTTTAATCGGGTATACCTCCTTTAAAAGTACCAAAAATCAAATACTCGAAGAGCAGCAAGCAAGCGCCAAGGAAAGTGTGCGTATGCTTAATAGTAATATTACCAATACAATTGCTCCTAGAGTTCATGATATCGAATATTTTGCCAAGAAAATAAATCAGTCTTATTTACAAGATGATAAAAAAGCTGAATTAAAAGGTCTTTTTCAGGAATATGTAAATACACACCCAGAAGTGGAGCTAGTATATATAGGGACTGCTGATGGGCGAATCATTGATGAACCTGTCCATGACTATGCAAGTGATTATGATCCTCGTAAACGTCCTTGGTATATAGAAGCCATGGATAATAAAGGGCATGTATCCATCACTTCTCCATATATCTCAAAATCAACAAATAACATCGTTGTAACAGTTATGCAAGCTCTTCCTGATGATTCTGGCGTAATTGCCTTAGATTTAAATATCTCTCTTCTAAGTGCACTGACAGATCAAACACGTATCGGAGAAACGGGCTTTGCCTCTCTGTTAGATAATAATAAGTTATATATTGCTCAAAAAGATAAGGAAAGCGGCACAGAGGCAACAGAAGATTATGTTTCAAAAGTTTACGAAAAGCAGGAAGGTATTATTACTGAAGGTGACCGTCATTTACGCTTTGAAACAAATGAAATCACAGGCTGGAAGATAATTGGTACAATGTTCATTGCAGAGGCTACTAACGCTGCTACCTCAACCTTTACTATTACATTACTTATTATTGGTATTTCTATTATTGTTGGTATTATCTTTATGCTCTCAATGATTAAATCTATTGTTAACCCAATTAAACAACTACAGCAAAGTGCTCTTAAAATTAGTGAAGGTGATTTGACAGAGTATATTGATATTCATACCAAAGATGAAATAGGACAGCTTGCTGAAGCATTTGTCTCAATGAAAGTTAGCTTAAAAAGACTGATCCGCAATGTTGATCAAAGCTCACAACATGTTCAAACCTCGGCACAAGGTCTTTCAGCGAATGCTGAGCAAAATATCGCTGCATCTGAGCAAGTGACAGAGGCTATGCAACAGGTAGCGATTAGTACGGAAAAACAAACAACAGGAATCGATCAAAATGCTGTTTCTATTGAGGAAATTGCAAAAGGTGTTGTAGAGGTAGCAGATAGTGCCCTACAAGTTTCAGACCTATCCAGCCAGGCCATCCAATTAGCGGAAGAAGGTAGTCAATCTGTTGAGCACACTGTTAATCAAATGGTATCCATTCATGATTCTGTGGCTCAATCCGATACGATGATTAAATCCCTATTTGATCGTACAAAAGAAATTGGCTCCATTATAGAAATTATTAGCGCTATTTCAGACCAAACAAACCTTCTTGCTCTTAATGCTGCTATTGAAGCAGCACGAGCAGGTGAACACGGTAAAGGCTTTGCAGTTGTAGCAGATGAAGTACGTAAATTAGCGGAGCAATCTCATCAATCAGCAGAGCAAATTTCTACTCTGATTACTGGCATACAACAAGATACTGCTAAATCTGTACAAACGATGACGAAAGCTTCTGCAGACGTTCAAGAAGGTTTACAGCTATCCGAGGATACGAAAAAGAAATTTACAAGTATCGTTGGAAGTCTTCGAGAAATTGCTCCTAAAATGGAGGATATATCAGCTTCAGCACAAGAAATGTCTGCCGTTGTAGAGGAGGTATCCGCTACTGCTATTGAACTGTCAGATCATGCAAAACTAAACGCAGCTGCATCTGAAGAGGTTGCCGCTTCAACGGAACAAACATTATCTTCCATGCAGGAAATCGCCTCTTCTGCTAAAACATTGCTTGATATGGCAGATGAATTACAAGGCTATGTAGATCGTTTTAATTACTAAATAAGAAAGCACGATGATACTTGGTTTAACCCTATCATCGTGCTTTTATCTTGTTATTTAATTATTCATTTACCTCATGGCTAAATTGCCATTCAACGCCAAATTTGTCTGTAAGTGAGCCGTAACATTTGCTCCAAAATGTTTCTTGAAGCTCCATTCTCACGTTACCACCTTCTTTAAGCTTATCAAATGCTTGACGCATTTGCTCTTCATCATCGGATACAACAGCTAATGTGACATTATTCCCTGTGGAAAATGGCATGCCTGGAAATGTATCTGAGAACATAATTCTACTACCGAATACAATAAGTCGTGTATGCATGACAAGATCTTTTGCTTCTTCTGGTAATGGATAGTCTGGATTTTGTGGTGTCTCTCCAAACGTCATAATTTCAGCCTTGTCCGTATTAAAAACGTCTTCGTAAAACGCAACTGCCTCTCGACAATTTCCATTAAAATTCAAATAAACCTCTACTGCCATTTTCAACACTCCTTTGTCATTTTTTGAAACAATTCTATTGTACATGGATTACAAAACATAACACAAATTATAACTAGAATATTTCATCTTCAAAGTAAGTTGGCTCCTTTCTTTTTAAATTTTTTATTTATTTTCACAAAAGCTTTGACATTTACTCAAAAATCATGTAAATTACCAAATGGCGAACAATTTAAATTAAATCTTAAAAAATATTCGTATTTTAGGAGTGTATATAATGGATAACGTATTTGACTATGAGGATATTCAACTAATTCCCGCAAAATGTATTGTAGAAAGTCGTTCAGAATGTGATACTTCTGTTACTTTAGGTGGTCACACTTTTAAACTTCCAGTAGTACCTGCAAATATGCAAACAATTATCGATGAAAATCTTGCAAAGAAACTTGCTGAAAACGGTTACTTTTACATCATGCACCGTTTCCAACCAGAAACTCGTCGAAACTTTATTCTAGAAATGCAAGGAAATGGCTTAATTGCTTCTATTAGCGTTGGTGTAAAAGAAGAGGAATATACATTTATTGAAGAATTAGCAGCTGCTAATTTGGTACCTGATTTTATTACAATTGATATTGCACATGGTCATTCAAATGCTGTTATTCGTATGATTCAGCATATTAAAAAGCATTTACCAAAAAGCTTTGTCATCGCAGGTAATGTAGGAACACCTGAAGCGGTGCGCGAGCTTGAAAATGCTGGTGCAGATGCAACAAAAGTTGGGATTGGACCAGGTAAAGTATGTATTACTAAAATCAAAACAGGTTTTGGTACTGGCGGCTGGCAACTAGCTGCACTACGTTGGTGTGCAAAGGCTGCTACAAAACCAATTATTGCTGATGGTGGCATTCGTACACATGGAGATATCGCTAAATCTGTACGTTTTGGTGCTTCAATGGTAATGATCGGTTCATTATTCGCTGGTCATGAAGAGTCACCTGGTGAAACAATCGAAATCGAGGGTAGAACAGTGAAGGAATACTTCGGCTCTGCTTCTGAATTCCAAAAAGGTGAACGTAAAAACGTCGAAGGTAAGAAAATGTACGTTGAACATAAAGGTAGCATCAAAGATACATTAATCGAGATGCAACAAGATTTACAGTCATCTATTTCATATGCTGGTGGCACAAAGCTAGAGGCTATTCGCAATGTTGATTATGTAATCGTGAAGAACTCTATTTTCAATGGAGACAAAGTGTACTAATCGATGTAAACCCGCTATATTAAGCTTCAACATCACCCCAATTAAGAGCTGCTTTTTACTCTTGATTGGGGTGATTTTTTTGGACCTATTTCACTTAAAATACCGTATTTATTTTCTGAATTTTCTATTTTATTAAAAAATTATATATTATAATAGAACTATATTGAAGGAATGAAGGAACGGGGGTTGTATCTTATGAAATCAGTACGTAATAAACTTGTTAGTCTTGCTATTATAGTTATTCTACTATCAACAGGACTAGTTGGAACCGTCAATTATATGGTGGTGAAAGGAGAACTCGATCAGGTAGGTCGAGATAGTCTTAAAAATGGCACACTTGGCATACTTGAACTAATTGCACAATTAGATACTCAAGTTCAAAATGGGAAGTTAACGCTAGAAGAAGCTCAGGAAAGTGCTAGAATACAGATCGTTGGTAATAAAATTGAAGATAACAAAAGATCCATTGATAATCCTGTTAAATATGGAGATAATTTTTATTTCTATGCTTTCCAAGATAGTGGTATGGTTGAAACTCATCCATCCCTAGAAGGACAAAATATTTCAGATTTACAAACAGAGGATGGGCGCTATTTTGTACGAGAAATGATTGAAGCAGCAAATGCTGGAGGAGGATATGTACGTTATGATTGGGCCCTTCCCTCAAATCCTGAAATCGTTGCGCCTAAGATAACTTATGTAGAAAAGGACAAGCATTGGGGCTGGATTATAGCAGCTGGTACATACGAAATGGACTTTAATGCAGGTACGAATAATGTTTTATACTACACACTAGGCATGACCATCCTTGCAACGATTATTGGTGTATCACTCTTCTGGTTCTTCTCTGGACGAATGACAACCTATATACGAAAAATTATGGTCATTACATCTGATATTGCTAAAGGCAAGCTAACTGGTGATGACATACCTGTTACTACAGAAGATGAACTAGGTATACTAGCTAGTAACGTGAATAATATGAAACATAGCTTACACGAAATGGTCAACAATACAAAGGATAGTGCGTCCCAAATGCGCGTTTCTTCAGAAATGCTGAGTGCCATTACTGAGGAGACGACTGCTTCTGCTGATGAAATTCATCAAGCCATCAATGATATATCTAAGGGGGCTGTAGTACAAGCTGAGGAAGCAGAAATGGCCATTAGTAAAGTAGAAACACTGTCCTCACTTATCTCAAATGCTACAGATAAATATAGTGAGATTACAGAAAATATGAATATCATTAATCAATCACAAGAAAACGGTAGACAAAAAGTAGATGTATTACTACAAAATTCAAGTGAGTTTACGCAAGTGATTGAGGAATTAAGAACAACTTTCTCAAGTTTGACGAGCCAAATGAAAGAAATTCATCAAGTCGTACAAACAATTACATCCATTTCTGAACAAACAAATCTTTTAGCACTAAATGCAAGTATTGAAGCAGCCCGTGCAGGTGAACATGGCAAAGGGTTTGCTGTCGTAGCTGAGGAAGTCCGTCATTTATCTGAGGATACGAATGAAGCTACTAATCGGGTTAGAAACCTATTACAGCGTATTGAGGTCGATACCGCTAATTCAGATTCAAAAATGATACACACGCTCCAACTGTCACAAAATCAGGCCATGTCGATTACGGAAGTAAAGGGAGCCTTTACTTTCCTAGCAGACTCCATTCATGACATTACAAAGCACCTTGTTTCTTTAGACAAAGGAATGAATGACATGGCGGAAAATCGAATAGTCGTGATGAACGCCATCAATGAAATAGCAAGTGTCGCTACACAATCTGCCGCAGCTACTGAACAAATTAACGCTTCTATTGACGAACAAAAGTCAGCGGTGACATCTATCATGCACTCCTCTATGGAGCTTCATACAGAGGCAGAGCGCATGTACGACTTGGTAGAACGCTTTACATGATAAAATACTATATAAAAAAGAATGCTACGCATATCCGTAGCATTCCTCTTTTACATTATAGTTTGTTAATTACTGCGTGGATTGTTTCCTTAAGCTCTGCATCGTGATCTGCAAGATCTACAAGGTTCCCTAGACGTTCACGTAATACAGGACGCTCAATTACTAGCTTTTCATCAAGTACTTGTACCAGTAGCTCGATAATAAGTCGATCACGAACATTTAACGCTTCTTCTAAACGTTCTGGTGTAATTTTCGCATCAGTTTTTGCAGATTTTGCCATTTTAAAAACCCCTTTTATATTTTATATTCATGCACATCTATTTTAGCATACCACTAAATTATTTTGAAAACTTTCTTTCATTAAAATATACCAAAACTTTACAAAATAATAAGAAAAGATTTACGACAAATTGTTATATTTATATCATAATACACTACTACTCGACCATATGATGATGTATTTACAAAACCGATTGGAGGAATTGGATGAAGCAAAAAAATACGACTTATTTACAGCTCATTAAAGCTGTGCCAAAATCTCTACAGCTCTTTCTCAATGTTTGCCTTGTACTATTAGCACTGATTCTCTGCTTTTTATTATTTAAGGAGCTAATTGAATTTCTTAAAATATTACTATTCGCTAAGGAAGATGGTGATTATAAACTATTCCTTGCCAATATTCTTATTTTCTTTTTATATTTCGAATTCATCACAATGATCATTAAATACTTTAAGGAGGATTACCATTTTCCACTTCGATATTTTATCTATATAGGTATCACAGCAATGATTCGACTAATTATTGTGGAGCATGATCATCCTCTAAATACGTTAATTTATTCATTAATTATCCTCATACTAATCATAAGCTACTTTATTATTAATATAACGCCACTTGAAAGGCCAACACGTTCTTCCATTCTCATCAAAAATGATTAAAAGCCCTCACGCCCATTCTAAAATGCAGATATACATGTGGGCTTTTCAAACACATAGAAGAATTGCTGTAAAGCCTGTGAATACTGATTATCACTAATCTGTATTCGACTCAGCATAAATAGCTCTTGGACCGTTACTACGCCCATTACTAGTGATGAAAGCTCAGCTACATCTATCGTTACTTCAACATCATAGCTATCACTTTCTAGCATTTTAATTGTACCGTTAACAGCCTCAACAATAAGTTGCTGATTATTTTTTGCCAGTAACGAATCCATAACATTCAATTTAAAGGTCAAAGTGACACCGTTAAAATTGCGTGTTAGTAGCTCATCAAAAAAGCCCTTCACATTAATTATACGGTACATTAGACCAATTCCTGACACGGCACTTGCGTGATAGACACTTGGAATTAAATGATTTGTGCCATTTCTAACATCCTCTAAAAAGAAATGGACATTTTCTTCTTGTGTATTCCATTCGATTCGGTTTACTTGATCTGCTTGACTGTTTAAAAATGTACTAAGCTCTAGCAAAGCCTCCGGAGTTTCATAGATCCACTCCTTAATGACCAAATTATTTAGCATAAAATTACTATCGCTTTGTTTATTAAAAGAAAAGGCAATATAGCCCTGAACTGTACCTTCCTGTTCCATTGCAATCACATAGTTATCTGGATTATTAAAAATAAAAGATAGTTCCGATTGTGTTTTAAGAAACATCCCATGTTTTTTTGCTACTACCCTGTTGTAGCAATCTACAAGCTGTTGTTGATCTTCAACTGTCAAATATTTAAGGTGCTTTTTGGTTGGTCCTTTCGGGAAGCTTGAAGGCTCTACCAAGTATTGATAGATTTTCGGTCCATAGCCAAAACCCATTTTTTTATAAAAATCTGGTCTAAACGGATACAAGGCCACAAAATGAATATTTTTTTCTAAAAAGATATTAAAGAAATGTTGGATTAATTCTTTTGCAGCCTTCTCTTTTTTATGTAATAAATCAACTGCAACAAGTCCTACCCCACCAATTGGTAGCATTTTAGAAAACAGATTCATTTGAAAGTCATGTAGTCGCATACCACCAATGAGTTTGTCATTTTCCCAAAGTCCATAATAATGAAGAGATTCATCATTGCTCTGATTTTGCATAAAGAGCTTTTTCAGCTGTTCTTTTGTTGTTTGTGTTCCATTCAATTTTCCTGGATACGCTCCTACAACGATATTCACAAAGGCTACAAAATCTTGCTCTTTTAATAATTTCTCTACAACCCTCATCATGTCCCCTCCGTTTTCAAATTGTTGCATGTTGTTCACGAATTTTTCATATTAATTTTTATACCCCATAATAACATATATTACCACGACCAATTAATGAGTACTGAAAATGATTAAAGGAGGAAAATGTATGACTTTAATTGATTCATATATTCACGAAGTGACTAAAAGGCTACATAAAAATAAACGTGAGATAATCAAGGTTGAACTAAAGGCTACTATTGAGGATATGTTGCCAGAGCAATATACAGAATCTGAGGTGAAGGAAGTAATTAGGAAGCTTGGAAGCCCTTCAGAAGTTGCTGCACGCTATCAGGATACTCCCCACTTTTTAATTGGTCCAAAGAATTTTGAACAATATACAAGAACCATCAAGCTAATTATTCCTTGGGCAATTCTTATTACGATCATTGTTCAAATAATAGAGAAGATGGTTCTCTATTCTGGAGAAGAAGCACTTCTCACAACCATTATTACAGCATTTGTAGGGATGATTGTTGCAATTATTGCTGTGTTATTTCACGTTTTGTTTTGGGTTACGGTTATTTTTATCATTAAGGACCGTTCTGGGGCTGAAAAGCTTTCGATCCCTTTTCTGAGAGATACCAAGCCATGGTCACCTGATGATTTAATACAAATTAAAAAGATTCCCAAAGATAAAATCATTCCTATAAGTGATACGATTTTTAGCCTTTTAGGAATACTTATTTTTTCTTTTGTTTACTGGAATGCCTATCGTCTTTTAGGTATTTATACAACGAATGACAACGGCAGCTTGAAATTTGTTATGCCTATCTTTAATCAAAATACTTTACAATCGTTTGTTCCCATGGTCTTACTATGTATTATCCTAAGTCTAACTTTAACCTTATTAAAATGGCGTGCAGGACAGTGGACAATGCCTATCGCCATCACTAATGCACTACTTCAAAGTGTAGGAACAATTGTGTTTATTTTAATAGCGATACACCAAGATTTTATTCACAGCGCCTCTATACCTTATATTGCGGCTATTACAGAAACAACCTCAGCTAAAGTTGCCTTCACTATTGATAAAATCCTACTTGTCAGTATGATTATTGCTGTTTTAGCAAATGTATTTGATATCTACCAAGGATTTAAAAAAGCTAAAATATAACGCCCTTCTACTTCATATACCTAGTAAACCATACATTCAAATCGCCAAAATACCTTTATTCTCTGATGTTTTGTATAATGATAAAGTTGAAAGTATTTTATATATGTGAAAAATAATCTGCACAATTCAATCAGAGTAAGGGGAAAGTACTATGACCATTCTTCTAGTAGATGACAATCAAGTCAATTTATTTGTCATTGAGAAAATACTAAAAAATGCAGGTTATGATAACTGTGTTTCTCTTTCATCTGCTTATGAGCTATTTGATTATTTACAATTAGATTCACCCAATCCGACAGGAAATTCAGTAGATTTAATTTTGTTAGATATTATGATGCCGGAAGTAGATGGTATTGAGGCCTGCAAACGCATTAAGCAAAATGAGAGATTGAAAGATATTCAAATCATTTTTGTTACAGCACTCGAGGATAAAAACAAACTGGCAGAAGCCCTAGACATTGGTGGTGTAGATTATATTACTAAACCAATTAATAAAACAGAGCTACTTGCCAGAATGCGTGTTGCCTTACGTTTAAAGGCAGAATTAGACTGGCACACACAGCATGAAAAGAAAATACAATATGAACTAGATTTAGCAACCCATGTACAAAGGAGTCTTCTTAGCCCACCGTTAAATGAGAAGGACATCCGTATTGAAGTTTCTTATTTACCATCCTCTAATTTGGCAGGAGATATGTATTATTGGTACAAAATAGACGATCATCGTTATGCCATAATATTATTGGATATGATGGGTCACGGTATATCTGCAGCGTTGGTTTGTATGTTCATCTCCTCTGTTCTAAGAGAGGCGGTTAAGCAATTGGTTGAACCTGAGCTTGTCATCCAAGAACTGAATCGTTATATGACGCTATTACAAGATGGGAAAGAGAATAATCTTTATTATTTTACAGCGATTTATTTAATCATTGATACAGAGCAAAAAACAGTCGAGTACATAAATGCTGGCCATCCTCCTGGATATGCACTAATCGATGAAAAAACATGTATTCCATTAGATCAGGGTAGCTGTGCAGTCGGGTTCTTTGATGAAATAAAAGTGAAAAAGCAATTTATCCAATATGAGCATGACATTCAAATTGTGTTATTTACAGACGGTGTGTTAGAGGCAATGGGACCCTGTGAATTAGAATCAGAAAAGCATTTGCAAACGCTAACATCCTCCAAGTGGGATTATTCGCAATGCCTAATCGATAACCTTTTGCCTAAGGATAAACAAGAGAATCAGCCTGATGACATGTGTGTTTTAATGATTCAAGCTAGCACTAATACTATATAAAAAAGCAGAGGCTATCCATTAAAGATAGCCTCTTACTCATTAATACATTTTTTGATAAATTCTTTCGTTTCCAGAAATCTCATTATACTTTGAAATAACCTCTTCAAATCGCAATGTTTCTTTATCCCCTAAGCATAAAAAACCTTTGTCACTTAGACTTTCATAAAATAATTGATGTACCTGGCTCTGGAGCTTAGGTGAAAAATAAATAAGAACATTTCTGCACAGAACAACATGAAATTCATTAAATGAATGATCTGTTACTAAATTATGTTGAGCAAAAATAATATTTTTCAATAATGTTGGATGAAAGTAAGCATATTGATAATCTGTTTGATAGTATTCTGAAAAAGCATGGGCACCTCCAGCAAGCATATAGTTTTTTGTATATGCCTGCATTTTATGAATTGGAAAGGCCCCCTTCTTAGCTTTTTCTAATACTTGCTCGTTCATATCTGTTGCATAAATTACAGATCTCTCTATTAGCCCCTCTTCTTGAAGCAAGATAGCCATTGAATATACTTCTTCACCTGTTGCACACCCTGCATGCCAAATACGGATTTCAGGATATTCTCGTAAAACAGGAATGACCGTTTCACGAAAGGCCTTAAAAAAGCTAGGGTTGCGGAACATCTCCGTTACATTTATCGAAAAATCATTTAATATCTGCTCTAAAAATTCTTTATCATGAATGACCTTTTCTTGTACACGTGAAATCGTTGGGATGTTATTTATCCCCATCCTATTGTAGATTCTGCGTGAAATGGATGAACGATTATATTGCCGAAAATCATAACCCGATAAACGATAAATAGCTTCTAGTAACAAATCAATTTCTAAATTTGTATGCTTATTTAATTGTATATTTTGCTCCAAAGGCTGAAATTGTTGTTCCATGTTCATTAACTCCCCTTAGAAACTAACCATACTCTTAAAACTGATATTAATTGATCTAAATTTAATGGCTTACTAATATAATCAGATGCACCTGCCTGCAATGATTTATCACGGTCATTTTTCATCGCTTTAGCAGTCAATGCAATGATTGGCAAATCGATACGTTTCATTTGCTGACGAATAATAGTCATCGCTTCATAGCCATCCATATTTGGCATCATTATATCCATCAGAACAAGATCGATATCTGGATTAGCCTGCAAGACCTCTAAACATTCTAGCCCATCTTTGGCAACTAGAATATGCATGCCTCTTTTTTCTAATGCCGTTTTCAACGCATAAATATTACGGTTATCATCATCAACTATTAAAATATTTTTCCCTTGAAACACCTCAACCTCATGTTGAAGGGCTTCTTCCATTGCTACTGGCTGCTCTTTGATTTGTTCCTCTTCCACCGTCGTCACAGCCACTTCGTTCATGGCAAGCTTTTGGCAATGCTCCTCTTCAATTCCATTTGGTAGACTCGGAATCGTTAACGTAAAGCTACTACCTTGTCCTTCAGTACTTTGTAATGTAATCCATCCACCAAGTAATTTTGCAAATTCCTTACAAATAGAAAGACCAAGACCCGTTCCACCATATTTTCGGACCGTAGCTCCATCTGCTTGTTGGAATGATTCAAAAATCAGCTGGTGTTTGTCTTTTGGAATACCTATTCCTGTATCTGAAACAGTAATTTCTAACCAATCCGTACTTATATCCTGCATATTGTTTGTTAGTTGTTGTGGTGTAAGCTGGTTAATGTCTAATGTGACAGATCCCTGCTCAGTAAATTTAAAGGCATTCGATAATAAATTCTTTAAGATTTGCTGGAATCTCTTCTCATCCGTATAGAATACATCCACTACATGATCCGCCTTTGAAATATGGAATGCTAAGTTTTTCTTCCTCGCAACTGGTGCAAAGGTATGTTCAATTTGTACAGGTACTTCGCTCATATTCACTTCATTAAAAATAATATCAAGCTTCCCGGCCTCCACTTTAGATAAATCTAATATGTCATTGATTAGAGCAAGCAAGTCCTCTCCTGAAGAATGAATAACTTTAGCAAACTCTGCTTCCTCGTCTGTTAGGTTGTGTTGGCTATTTTCTGCTAGCATTTCAGATAATATTAATATGCTGTTTAAAGGTGTTCTTAATTCATGTGACATATTCGCTAAAAATTCGGATTTGTAATTAGAGTTAAGGATAAGCTGCTCTGCACTTTCTTCTAATTCCTTCTTCGCTTTCTCTAGCTCTCTTGATTTGGACTCTGCCTCTTTCGTGCGTTCCTCAAGCTGCTCATTAATCATAGTCAGCTCTTCTGTCTGCATTTGTAATTCCTCTGATTGTGTTTGAAGCTCCTCTGATTGGACCTGTAATTCCTCTGTCATTGCTCTAGATTCATTCAATAGACGTACAATTTCCATACGCCCTAAAACACTGTTAACTGTTAGTCCAAAGGTTTCAGTAACCTGTCTCACTAATTCTTGCTGTAACTTACTGAATTTAGCCATTGTTGCTATTTCAACAACCGCTATAACTTCATTTTCAAAAATGACAGGAATCAATAAAATATTTTGTGGTCTAATTTCACCTAATCCCGTCTTGATTAAACGATAGTCTCTCGGAATATTATCATAGAATAGCACTCTCTTTTCTAATGCACATTGACCGATTAACCCTTGTCCTATTTTGAAGCTCTCCATACCAACACAATCATCCGTGTCAGCAAAAGCAGCCTTTTTCACAAACTGTACTTGGTTCTCTGTTACTTCCCGAACATAAAATGCGCCAAGGGATGCTTGGGTTTTCTGTGCTACTTCTGATAGGAAGGTCTCCGCTAATTTTGTAATTGCTGAAATACCTTGATAATTTGTCACGATTTCAGCTACATTGCTTTGTAGCCATTCCCTCTTTTCGACGGACTCTAAAAGCGTATTCGTTGCATTAGCAAGTTCATTCACTTCATCGTTTGTATTCACATGGATTCTTCTTGTAAAATCACCTTTTGTAGCTGCTATTTCTTGAATTGTTTGTGTTACTTCCGTTATCGTTTTTACAATTGAACGGGAAATGCCACTAGCGATAGCAATAGCTATTGTAGAAACTAAAATTAAGATCCCAAATAGAGCACTAGTTAATTTACTATTTTGCTTATCTAACTGACTTGCCTTTGCCTGTGTATAAGCATTTTCAGTGGCACGGAATGAATCGAATAATTTGCGCATTTTTTCCATATCCTGACGACCATTATCCACTTTAAAAAAATCATTTAATGCTTCTACATTATTATCCTTTTTATATTGAATAGTTGGTTCGCCTGACGTTGCAACCCAATGTTCAATTGTTTCCTCTATCTCTTTAAGTTTGTCCTGCTGAGCTGGTTTATCTTTCATTTGTTGATAGAGTTCATTAAAATCTATTTTCCAATTTTCAGCTGCATTATCATAGGGTTCCAGATAACTCTGCTTACCCGTAATGATGAAAGCCCGCTGACTTGATTCCATATCCAATATATATTTTTCAATTTCATTCGTTAAAGTTAGAACATTGGAATCGTACTTAATAATAAAATTTCTTTCCTTCTGCAAAGATGTAATTTGATTATTTAATATGACAACCGTCGCAAGTAGGCAAAGAATGATTACGATATAACCTAATGAAATCTTTGAGCGTATACCCAATTTTAATCTATTTAACATTTGGTTTTCCTACCTTTACCTTTCTTTTACTTTAGTATGATTACTAGTATACATGTAAAAATAACTCATTTTCTCCTATTTTAGATTCATCATAAAGAAATTTTGCTGATTTTGTATCAATAAGTCTCTGTATTTTTCATATACATTTTATATTGAACCATTTCTAATTAAGGAGAGAAAACATTTGGATATTATCGTAAGACCAGGAGATTCACTTTGGCATTTCAGTGAGGTATTTAAAATTCCTCTTCAACTCATTTTAGATTCTAATGAAAATATAAATCCCCAATTTTTAAGAGTTGGACAACGGGTTCGTATTCCTGGTTTTGTGACCAACAACTATCAAATTAAACAAGGAGACTCTTTTTGGCAGATTGCCCAGAGCCGAAACCTCCCCCTAGTCGCCCTATTGCTTGTTAATCCTGATCTCAATCCAAATCGATTACAAATCGGTCAAATGATTCGCATACCCCAACGTATCACATGGCGTTTAGTTGAAGGTAAGCAAACTTACACGTATACCCATATGATAAATGATCTCAGAAAGCTCCTTGATGCATATCCTTTTCTTCATAGCTCAAACATTGGCAGTTCCGTTTTAGGGAAGGAGCTACCTGAGCTATCAATTGGCCATGGTGCAAAACGTGTACACTATAATGGCTCCTTCCATGCAAACGAATGGATTACTACACCTATTATTCTAACATTTTTAAATGACTATTTGCTCGCCCTCACCAATCAAAGTAGTATTCGTGGAATTTCTCCATTTTCTCTTTATCAGCAAACATTCCTTTCTATCGTTCCTATGGTAAATCCTGATGGCGTTGATTTAGTAATACAAGGCCCACCAAATGATGAAGCATTAAGAAATCAACTAATTGAATGGAATAATGATAACGCTGATTTTTCTGGCTGGAAAGCAAATATTCATGGAATTGATTTGAATGACCAATTCCCTGCCAAATGGGAGCTTGAAAGTGCCCGTAATCCAAAAACACCAGGGCCAAGAGATTATGGTGGTGAAAGACCACTATCTGAACCTGAAGCCATTGCAATGGCTGATTTGACCAAGCAACGTGATTTTTCAAGAGTATTAGCCTTTCATACACAGGGACGTGTCATATATTGGGGTTTTGAAAATCTAGAGCCCCCAGAATCAGAGGTACTTGTAAATGAATTTAGTAGAGTAAGTGGCTATGAGCCCGTTCAATCTGCTGGAAGCTATGCTGGTTATAAAGATTGGTTTATTCAAGATTGGCGTAGACCAGGCTTCACTGTTGAATTAGGAAGTGGTACAAATCCTTTACCAATCAGCCAGTTTGATGACATTTACGAGGAGTCTTTAGGGATTTTCCTTGCTGCATTGTATATGTAAAAAGAGTACTCGAACTCCATTCGCTATGAAATAGTCCTTTTGGGCTTTTCAGCGAATGGGTTTTTTATTGAAAATCTCATCATCATTGTAAAAAAAGGGGAATAAATTACTTTGACAGACAGAGTAATGTTTGCTACTATTACTCTGACAGATAGAGCAATAAAAAAAGTAGGTGACTTATGGTTCGCAGTGATATTATCCGAGGACATTTGGATTCGATTATTTTACGGTTAATTTCAGAAAAAGACCGTTATGGCTACGAAATTTCTCAGGAAATAAGTCTCCGTACAAACAATCGGTTTCAAATCAAGGAAGCAACTTTGTATGCAGTTTTTCAACGTCTCGAAAAAAAAGAAATTATTGAAGCCTATTATGGAGATGTCTCACATGGAGGCAAAAGAAAGTATTACCGTATTACATCATTAGGTAAGGCCTATTTAAATGAGCTAGTGAATGAATGGTCGGAAGTAAAGGAAATAATCGATTTATTTATGGAGGGCTTAGAATGAAAAGAATAAAAAACCATATTGATGAGCTTTTTAAAGACATTCCTCGAACTAACGAAACGGAAATGGTTAAACAAGAAATCATTGAAAATCTTGAAGAAAAAGTATTTTATTTGATGGACCAAGGTAAAGAACAAGAGGATGCTATTAATAAAGCCATTGTAGAATTTGGAGATATCGAAGACTTAAAGCAAGAGTTAGGTGTTAAAGAACCAGCAAAGAAAAACATGGCTAAATTAAACTTAGAATTTTCAATTTGGGGTAGTGGCTTAATCATTGCATTTTTTATTTTTATTAATCTTTATTACACACCACATACTATTTGGGCAATCTATCCGATTTTCGCCATTCTTTGGTGGCCTTTATCGATGTACTTTGTGTGGTCTCGTAAGAAATGGGGTGAATAAACATGAGGAACTTTATTAACTTTTCTATAGCGGGGAGCTTGATGACAATGATTTTTTTAGGGGTTGTTAATTATACGACATCTCCTCAAACAATGTGGTTTGTATATCCATGCTTATTGCTACTGCTTTGGCCTATTACGTTATTCTTTATGGCTAAAAAATTGTATAAACAATACTCAATTGTTTGTAGTGCCTTAATTATTACATTTCTAATAGTTGAAAATTATATTTACGCACCAGATCATTTATGGTTTGTCTATGCGATTTATCCAATTATCTGGTGGCCAATCCTCATGTACTTAGATGAAAAGGCAAAAACGTTAAAAACAGCTCTAATTGGATGTGCTTCTACCATCATCTATTACTCTATATTGAATATGATTGTATCTCCTCAATACCCTTGGGCAATTTATCCTGCTTTTTTAGTGATATGGTGGCCTCTAGCTTTATATCACGCGCAACGAAAAACCTTTGTAGCATTCTCCGTTACAGCTACGATACTAATTAGTATCTTTTTCATTACAGTAAATGTTGTTTCTTCACCAAGCGTTATATGGGCGATTTACCCTATTTTTGTTACACTTTGGTGGCCTCTGAGTATGTATTTTTATGTGTATAAAAGAAAAATGTATCATGCTAGCTTTATGAAACGCATGTAAAGTAGGTATTGTATGAAAAGGATTAAAAAGTTCATTAAATATCTTGTCTTGATTATGACCTCCTTACTATTATTAGCACTTGTATTTCCAACATGGACATCATCTATAGAGGACATGAACAGCATCAGTACGCTAGAACAGGTAGAAATTAACGGCAGTGACCATGAAATTATGATACGGGGCCATAACAAAAATAATCCTGTCATCATCTTTGTCCATGGCGGACCAGGTTGCTCTGAAATACCCTACGCTAAAAAATATCAAGATTTATTGGAAACCGAATTTACAGTGGTAAATTATGATCAAAGGGCTAGTGGGAAGTCTTATCATTTTTTTGAGGACTACTCAAATCTTTCATCTGATTTGCTTGTGGAGGATTTACTAGCACTGACTGACTATATTGCTAATCATCTAAATAAAGAAAAAATTATCTTAATTGGTCATTCCTACGGTACCTATATTGCCACACAAGCAGCTGCTAAAGCTCCTGATAAATATGAGGCCTATGTAGGGATTGGTCAAATGAGTAATACCGTTGAAAGTGAGATGGACAGTTTACACTTTACGATCAAACAGGCTCAGCTTAAGAGTAACACAGAGGATGTTGCACATTTACAGAGGTTAATGGAGGAAATTAGTAGTGGTAAAACATTTACGCCTCGTCATTTAGTGAGCAAATACGGTGGAGCTACAAGACTTATTACTAACCCTGATGGAAATATGTTAGGGATGCTTTTTAGTACCGAATATAATTTGTTAGATATTATTCGCTATAGCAAGGGGATATCCCTATCGCAAGAAGTCTTAGTAAACGAAATCTTGCAGTCCCCACTTCCTGCGAAAGTCAATTCACTGACTCTTCCCTTCTATTTTGTAATGGGGGATTATGATTATCAAACATCATCGAATAGCGCTAAAAAGTACTTCGACCAAATTATCGCGAAGAAAAAGGAATTCATAGCATATGAACAATCTGCTCACTACCCCCAGTTCGAAGAAAAAGAGAGATTTTTCGAATGGATGCGTACGACTTTTAAAAAATAAATATTTCTTAAAGTAATTCTACACTTGGTAGCATTTATTTAATTGCTATATAATTTAATTATTAAATATTTTAGCGGACGTGATTATATGCCAAAAAATCTAAACAATGTAGAAATTATTATGAAAGAAATGCTGGAAATACAGCAGAAGTCGAAAATGTTTGTAGATCTTTTATCTGAAGGAGAGGCGTTATCACAAAACCAATTAATATTACTCCTACAGCTAAAAATAAATAATGGGATGAAGGCAACAGAAATTGCTGAATTCTTTAGTGTAACACCCGGAGCTGTAACTTCCATGTGCGATAAACTGGAAAAACTCGAACTCATACAAAGAATTAGAGAAAATAATGATCGACGTGTGGTCAAAATGGCTTTAACCAATATTGGTGACATGAAGGTTCAAGAAATCTTTTTAAAGTTTTCTCAGGATAAACTCATAGACATGGCCAACATCTTACGCGAAGTAAACCAATTAATGAATAAAATTTTTTAGGATTTCACAAATTGAAATCCTTTTTTTATTGTTTAAAGCAGTGCTTTTGTTCTTGACAAATGGAAGTAGCATATAATTTAATTAATATATATTTTAATTATTAAAATATATATTAATTAAATTATAATGAGGTGACTTTATGTTTCAAAAACTCCGTACCCTTACACAAACGAATGGCACCGTTAAACATTTGGATGCTAATTATGAACAATTAAACATTCGAGGAGCTGTATCGTTACAACAAGAAGTACACTTAATAAAAGTGTCCACTCATGGTCATAGCTCCTTCTATTATCCAGTTACAGCGCAGATATTTAATAGTACTGGCTCGTGTAAGTTAAAGGATTATTGCCAAATCGGAGAACTTACAAATGCCGGGAATATTAAAATACGTAATGGTTTTATCCAAAAAATCAATAGTTCTGGAAAGCTAATGGTTGAAGAGAAATTACAGAGCGAGCAATTTGATGCCATTGGAATAGTCAAGGCTGCGGAAATAATCGCTCATCACTTTCATTTGAAGTTATCGGGAGAAAGCGGAATTGACAGGTTAAGGGCTGAAAATGTGGTAATAGAAAAGGATAGGATAACTCTTCTTCCGTTATTTAAAAAATTATTACGTTGTCACACAATTAGTGGAAAACACCTACAATTATCTAATACAAATGCAGAGTTTGTGGAAGGGGAAGTCGTCCATGTTGGGGAAAATAGTGTGATTGGGACACTTTACTATACGGATGATTATTCGATAGCTTCGAGTTCAAAGGTGCACCACATTATACGGAGGGAAAAAGAATGATACTTCTAAAAATGCTAAAGACTTTTTTTTGCTCATTAGCTTTAGTGGTATTATCTGTACTTTATGTTGGATTACTTTTAAGCGCTGGCTTATCCATACTCGCTGGTTTTTTACGAACATTCGGAGTGGATCAAATTAAAATGGGCCTTTGGTATGGCGTAGAACTTCCTGTTATGTTCAGCATCCCCTTCGCCCTGTTAATAGCCCTACTGTTGTTCTTTTGTGCCATATATATTAAACGTTCTATTGTTTTTTGTTTGTCAACTCTTCGTATATAGAGCAATAAAAAGTAAGCATATTTCTTAGAAAGAATATGCTTACTCTCATCGACTTTTAAGTTGAATAGCAGGGAGGCTCATTTAATCAGTTGATTCACATTTTTATCAGTAGCTTAAAACATTGCTATAGTTCTCCTTCAAGAAAACGGATAAGGTATATTTCAGGTCTACCAATAAATTCTTTAAAACTACATAAATTAGCATATCCCTCATGCTCCACATCATAGCACCCTATATGGCCTTCTCCTTTTGGGTTCCAGACTATTTGCAAATCAGAATAATTGTCGATATTTGCGGAAAGAAGGAGGAGCTCTCTATGACCTAGTTTCATCTCAATTGTATCAGTTAGTTTGAAAAAATCGATAAAGTGAATGTCATAATCATTTGGTGCAAGCTCAAGATGCAGTCGATCTCCTGTCAGAAAATTAATCAATTCATCTGGTAACTTGTATTTTTTCAATGTCTCTTTTTTGTTTTCAATAGTATGGAGTTCTATTGGTTCTAGAGCCTTTAAGTAATTTGCTAGTTCCATATTTTTCATACGTACAGCAATTGTATAAGCTCTCTCACCATCTTTCTCCGCTAAAGTGACGTTTGCACCTCGTTCAATCAAATAGTTCACCATAGCTATATTTCCCATTCTTGTTGCAACTGTTAATGGTGTTGCTTCATAGGGATAGACCATATCAGGCTTTTGATAATTAATATCTACTCCTTGATCAAGTAAATAAGTGACTGTTTTTTTATCAAAATTCGACACAGCCTGACGCAATACAGGACCTCCATGCTGCTTTATATCAAGCCCAAGTTCATGAATAAGAGGGATATTTCTTTTATTGCCATAGTAGGCCTGAGAATAGGCTCCAGATCCCACTTGGTTATAGCCATCTAATTTTGCTCCTTGTTCAACAAGGTAACGTACTATATTTTCTTTACAATATCGAACAGCTCTTAAAAAAGAAGGATTTTTTTCCACATTTAAATTAACCCCATATCCAACTAATAATTTTACTACATCCAATCTTTGTGCAATCAACGCTAAATCCAATGGGCTTAATGATGTATGCTGACATAAACATATCTCTTCTTCAATATTCCAGCCTTTATCCCTCGCAACTCGCAAAGCTGTAATATTGCCAGTATAGATATACATTGCAAGCTCTGGTAGTTCTGAAAATGTTCCAATATCCTGTAGCTTAATCATCTATAGATTAGCTCCCTTCTTATTGTATATACAAAGTATAGGAAACTACCATCTATATCACAATGGGACATAGAGCTATAGTGTCATAAAATACAGGGCAAGATTTATAGCAAATTTGATGGTTCTTTTATTAAAAAGAAGGCAATTGGATTTAAAATTTCCCAGGAAAGAATTTATTCAAATTAAAAAGAGCTCTCAATCAGAATAGATTGAGAGCTCTTTCTTAAACGCTTACCATGACTTATTTTTATTTTAAGCCAAGTGCTTTATCTGTTGTTGCATTTATTTCTTTTAAAAGCTCAGGGTTTTCTGCTAATGATAGACCATAAGATGGAATCATTTCTTTAATTTTTGGTTCCCACTCCTTGATATGTTGAGGGAAACATTTATTAAGAACTTCAAGCATAACATGTACAGCCGTAGATGCACCTGGTGAAGCCCCTAGTAAAGCTGCAATCGAGCCATCAGAAGCACTTACAACTTCTGTACCGAATTGAAGTGTTCCTTTACCGCCAGCTTCCGTATCTTTAATTACTTGTACACGTTGTCCAGCTACGATAATATCCCAATCATCACTTTTTGCATTTGGAATGAACTCACGTAACTCTTCCATACGTTGTTCTTTTGAAAGCATAAGCTGTTGGATTAAATACTTTGTTAAGCCCATCTCTTTCACGCCCGCAGCTAATAAAGTTGTGATATTATGCGGTTTTACAGAAGCAAATAAATCCATATTTGAACCTGTTTTTAAGAACTTAGGAGAGAAACCTGCGAATGGTCCAAATAGTAATGATTTCTTGTTATCAATATAACGTGTGTCAAGATGCGGAACCGACATTGGTGGAGCACCAACTTTTGCTTTTCCGTATACTTTTGCATGATGTTGTTCAGCTATTTCTGGATTATTACATGCTAAGAATAGACCGCTAATTGGGAATCCACCAATATGTTTCCCTTCAGGAATACCTGATTTTTGTAGTAATTCTAAGCTTCCTCCACCAGCTCCAAGGAAGACAAATTTTGCTGAATGATATTCCATTTTACAGCCATCTAAATCGTGCACACGTACTTCCCATGTACCATCACTAGCTTGTTTTAAACTTTCAACACTATGATTATAGTTAACATCTACATCTTTTGCTTTTAAGTGATCAATTAACATACGTGTTAAAGCACCAAAGTTAACATCTGTACCAGTGTCAATTTTCGTTGCAGCAATGTCTTCACCAGCAGGACGATTTTCCATAATAAGTGGAATCCATTTTTTTAGTGTTTCAGGGTCATTAGAAAATTCCATTCCTTCAAATAAAGGATTTTTTGTCATCGTTTCATGACGTTTCTTTAGAAACTCAACATTTTCTTTCCCTTGTACTAAACTCATATGTGGTAAAGGCATAATGAAGTCTTGTGGATTATTGATCAGCTTATTGTTTACAAGATACGACCAAAACTGTCTTGAAACATGGAACTGTTCATTAACATTAATCGCTTTTTTGATATCGATTGATCCGTCTTTTTTCTCTGATGTGTAGTTCAGCTCACATAATGCAGCATGTCCAGTTCCCGCATTGTTTAATTCGTGAGAACTTTCCTCGCCTGCTTTTTCAAGCTTTTCAAACACTGTAATTTTCCAATCTGGTGCTAATTCTTTGAGTAATGTTCCCAAAGTTGCACTCATGATTCCGGCACCAATTAAGATAACATCTGATTTAATTTGTCTGTTACTCATTTTTACCTTCCTTATATGTTAAGATTTGCAGAAAGGATGTAAGCACTCCCACTTTAGAAGTACTGTAGCCATGGAGCAACCTCGGAGCACACCATTTCTGTATCAATTATTACCTTATTGCAGTTTATCACAATTAGTTCAAGAATAAAATATCAACTATTTATATGAGAGTTATCAGCTTTTTTCGAGCCTTTCCAATCATAATTCAAGCAAAAAAATCACTTTTTGTTCTAGATAAAAATTGAATTATTTAAGCTTATTGGAATAATCGGCCTAAAAATGGTTGACATTTTCATAAAAAATAGGTTCTTTTTATTATTATATCTGTATAATAACATATAAATATGAAGCTCGTCTTGTATCTGAACTAACTTTCAATTTTCCACAGATTAACTTTCGATTGGGCTTTTTATATGCCAGCCATCTATATGAAAACCACCCATTTGTATGAGCACATACTCTACTACTGCTTCATATGACGCCATCATCTTTTCAGCATTGTCCTCATGCATTGCTCTCATAAAAATTTCTCTAAAGTCCTCATCTGGAAATGCTGACTTACTATATTTTTGCAGGTAAATTGGATCTTCAAGATAGGCATAGATTTGATAAAAGGGTATCGTTTCTAGATTTAAAAACTGACAGTACACCAAAAATAAATTGGCTAATGAGTTATGGTAGGTAAAGGAAAAGTCCATTCTATCCTGCTCATAACAATCCTTTAAATTATCTAGTGCATCCCATAGTTCATATTTTTTTATTTCTAAGACCGTTTCATTCATTGTGTTATATTTTTCTTCGAGCCATTCCTCTGCCTCAAATTTCAAGTCTTTTATTATTCCAGTATAATCAAATAAAATCCTACCTGTTTTAAATTGGACCATCGACATAGTTCTTCTTTTTTTAAAATCATCTTGGAAATACCCACGAATTTGACTTGATGGATTCGCAAAGTATTCAATTAAAAAACCATCAATAACACGATTCCCTCTTTCCCTCCACCCCACATTATCCGCCAAAATAATATGAACATCAATATCAGAGCGCTTAGAGGGATTTCCAGTAATATAGCTCCCACATACGAGCGCTCCTACAACTTCCTCTTTATCTTGCCATGCTTTCAGGAACGTTTCTAAGGCTATTTTCCATTTTGCCATTGATATCATTCACTCCCTTTTTAATTGATTTATTTCTACAATACTATTGAAAAAACAGAAAACCTTTAAATACGTTTTCTGTTTTTATCTGCTTCTTATTTAATTTCTTTAACAGTTAATTTCTTTTGGCTAACTTCATAAGTGACTACCACGTTTTTAATAAACGCCGTATCATCATAGGAGAGACTAGCTTCAAATTCTATGGTAGCATCTCCCTTCCATCTAAGATGATCCACATAGCTATAGTTTTCATGATCTGTTCGAATCCAAGTATCTAACCCTTGCTCAGCACCATATTTAACCCTTGAAGATTCTACTAACTCTGGGCTTACCATTCGCTCTTCCACATTGATGACTTCAACAAATTCACTTTTATTAGAGTTCGTGACAATAGCAATTAATTTCTGATCAGGTGAAGGAATTATCTCTTTAATATACATTGATGGACTGGAGAAGCTAGAATATGCCTCTAGCACATCATCTTTTATACGCCAAAGAACATTTTGGCTTCCGTAATCTGAATAATTATTGAATAAAGTAAAGAAGACGCTCCCATCTGCTAATTTATATACCTGCTGACTTTTAAAGCTTCCCGATAAAATATCGACAGCAAAAATAGCCGAATTTGCAATTTTTTTGTTATCACTTTGTATAAATGGCTGAATAGCCTTTAACGCCTTATTTCTCAACTTTTCATCATTATAGCTCTCTACTAGTCTATTTATTGCAATATAGATATACTCCTCTTTGTCACTATCTAGAGCTTTTAGAAATTTATCTGCATCATATTTTGTAGCTGGCATTAGTTCCATGTCCTCTGCTGATAAATAACGAATATAAAGCTCATTATTTTGATGTTTATAGTAAGCTGCTGCTATTGTGGCAGTAGAAACTGAGCTTACGATCATCATACTTATTACCACAGCGAGCCATTTTTTAGAAAAACTTTTCTTCTTTACTTCATAGTTGGCGGCTTCAATTAATTCTTCCTCTATAAATCCAATTTCACGATATAACTCCTCTTTTTTCATATATATAATCCCTCGCTTTCCAAATAAAATCTTAGTTTATTACGTGTCCTAAATAAGTTGGACTTAACTTTACTACTACTCATTTGAAAGTGTAAGGAAATATCTTTTATAGAATAGGAGTACCAATATCGTTGAATAAATATATTTCTAGATTGTTCATCTAAGGTATATAAAAATTGGCTAATGTATTGAGCAAGTTCACCCGCTTCATAGGATGTTTCTACCGTATGAGAAGAAGCTAGACATTCTTCAAGCTCTGTGAGAATGACCTCAAACTCATTGTTTCTCTTTTTGGCTGTATTATAGCTATGCTTATCAAGTGCAATATTACGTATGATTCTCCCTAAAAAAATAGATAGTTTTCTTGGTATCTGTGGAGGGATTGTGTTCCACGCAGCTAGGTAGGCATCATTCTCACATTCTTCAACATCCCTCAAATTTGCCAAGATTCTTCTTGCTATTACTCTACAATATGCTCCATATTTTTTCCTTGTTTCCAAAATAGCCTGCTGTGAGCGTTGTATGTATAAAGCAACTATTTTTTCATCGTCCATTTGCATTTTCTCCTTTTATGTACTCTTACTTATAAAGTAGATAATCCAAACAATTGGTTGCATGTTGTGGCAAAAATTCTGGTAATGAAAAAACCGCACTCTTTTAGGTACGGTTCTCCACATTTCAAAATAAATTAGATAAAAATGTTTGTATTGATGTAGGTAATAGCTGAAAGAATAATCCCTCATATTTAATATCCAGTATACCAGCGACAACAATAACAACGAAAATTAATAATAGAAAGATTTTCTTATTTTTAGAAATCCAATTCAATAGATGCCACTCCTCTGACCTAATAGTAAGCATGTTTAGTATAAGTTGATTGCTATCAAATAGCATCCTATTTATCGTCTGTCACCTAATTTTACAATGTTACATAAATTAAAATGATACGCTAAAAATGAGAAATATGTAAGAAGGGAATGGGTATGGTCAATTTTAAATCTTTTCGAGGTGTTATCACTCAAATCAGTGATTTTTCTGTTGGGCAAAACGGAGATAAGAACGGTTGTTATAAAATAATGACCTTAGAAGATGGTGCTGGTGGGGTCGTCAATTTTATTATTTCTCCCTCCACCTATTTTGTTAATCGTGAAATTGTCACAACTGGTGAATGGGTAACAGGATATTATGATGGAGATGCACCTGTACCGATGATTTACCCGCCACAATACCGTGCTTTAATTATTGTAAAAGAAAGCAATTACCATAATGTAAAGGTAGATTTCTTTAATCAACAATTACTGAGTAGTGATGGACAATTACAATTAAACCTTTCTCCTACTACGATTATTTCACTTAAAAATGGGCAGCCTTTTACCAATAGTCCTGCCAATCGAAACCTCATTGTTGTTTATGGTCCTACCACTAGGAGTATTCCTGCTCAAACCACTCCCTATGAAATCATTGTTTGGTGTTAATTTAATCACATTTAAACAACGGCTTAAACCTCACTACGTGAATTTAAGCCGTTGTTTATTGTTATTTTTTATTCAGTATCATTTTTCATTTCATGTAATTGTTGTTTAATCTGCTCTAGATATTCTTTATTTTGCTGAACCGTATCCAAATGCTCACCATATTGTTCTGCATTGAAACGTGCATTTTCAGCATGCTTAATCTGATTAAATGCATGTTCTATTGCTATTTCCTCTGGATGTGATTTTGCATGCTTTAATAGACGATCCGCCTTTTGCACAGAGTTACTAAACAATGTGCTAGGATGATCCTGCTTCCAACTTGTATCGGAGTGCTTAGCCAATGTATATATCTTCCCTTCTTAAAAATGTTTTCATTGTTCTAGATGTAGTATTATGAAATGCTCTGATAATATGTATGGAAGAAAATAAACACAATATTTCCCAGGCTATACTCAAAGAACTAAGGCACATGCCTTAGTCCTCCTCTCAATGTCATGAATAGTTGTCAAATATAAATTAGTGCCATGCAGTCCTCTCACTGACTGGTTGCTTGATATCTGTTTTTCCTTGTGTTTCAGCAAAGTTATTGATTTGTGCTGAAGCTGAATCAAGCTCAAATTCAGCACCAAACTCCTCACGATGAAGTGTCTGACGCTGTTGATTTGTTTTATTTGCACTTTTCGTACCATTTGATTTGTTACGATTTGTATCCATATTTGACATAACCATCCTTCATCGATTATTTGAAAAGCTTTAAAACCTTATATATGGTTTACGAACTTTTCATTCTAAAGTTTGTCCAAGGAGGAAAAAAGAATGTGCATTAATTATTTTTTTTAGCTAAGTATAGAGTTGAGGATTTTTCAATTTTTGATTGTTAGTAAGTCGCTTGCAATCTTATTTTCTTTCTGACTATAATACTTGTATACAAGTATACTCAAAATCAAAAAGGGTGATATTATGAGCGAATATAATGATTATTTATATCCACAAAAATGGCTTTCTAAGGCTTCTACAGGTGATCGCGTAGCATATGAACTTAGAATGCGTATTATTTCAGGTTTAATTGAAAGCGGTACCATTCTTTCAGAAAACAAACTGGCAGCTGATTTTGAAGTAAGCCGTTCACCCATTCGTGAAGCCTTAAGAATATTAGCTTCTGAAAATATCATTCGATTAGAGAAAATGGGTGCTGTTGTCATTGGTTTATCTGAAAAAGAGATTGAAGAAATTTATGATGTTCGATTGCTGATTGAAACATTTGTGTTTGAACGTCTCATAAAAATGGATACAACTAGCTTAGCACTAGAACTTAGCAAAACATTAGAAATGATGAAAGTTGCCATTAAGTATAACGATGCAGACGAATTTTCTTATCAGGATGTTATGTTCCATGAGACAATTATTCGTTCCATCGGACATTCCTATATCACCATGATTTGGAATAATTTAAAGCCAGTAATGGAAGGCTTGATTTTACTATCTATGCGCATGCGCTTTAAAGAGAAATATGAGGATTTTACTCGTATTGTGAAAAATCATGAGCTCTATATTGACGCTATTAGAGCCAAAGATCGAGAGCTTATGATTAAATCCTTACATGAAAATTTTGATGATGTTCAAGGCAAAGTAGAAGATTTATGGCGGTCACAGCAAATGCTATCTAAAGGGGTTGAGCCACAAAATGACTAACTATATGTTAGGTGTTGATATAGGGACTACTAGCACTAAGGCCGTATTATTTAGTCAACATGGGAAGGTTATTCAACAAGAAAATATTGGGTATCCATTATATACACCGGATATTTCGACAGCAGAACAAAATCCAGAAGAAATCTTTCAAGCTGTACTACAAGCCATTACCAACATTATGAAAGTCCATTCTGATAAACCATTACTATTTGTTTCCTTTAGTAGTGCTATGCATAGTGTGATCGCTATGGACGAAAATGATCAACCGTTAACACCTGTCATCACTTGGGCGGATAATCGTAGTGAAGCATGGGCACATAAAATTAAAACTGACTGGAATGGCCATGAAATTTATAAAAGAACAGGTACACCTATTCATCCAATGTCACCACTAAGCAAAATTACTTGGCTTGTGCATGAACATCCTGAAATCGCGCGCAAAACGAAGAAATATATCGGTATTAAAGAATACATTTTTAAAAAGTTTTTTGATCAATATGTCGTCGATTATTCATTAGCTTCGTGTATGGGTATGATGAATCTCCATACATTAGATTGGGACGAAGAAGCTTTGGCTGTTGCAGGTATTGCGAAAGCACAATTATCCACACTCGTACCAACAACTCAACTATTTTTAAATTGCAATGACCTTTTAGCTAAACAAATTGGTATTGACCCACAAACACCTTTTGTCATTGGTGCAAGTGATGGCGTGCTCTCTAATCTAGGTGTGAACGCCATTCGAGAAGGCGAAATTGCTGTCACTATTGGGACAAGCGGTGCTATCCGTACCATAATTGATAGGCCCAAAACAGATGTAAAGGGTAGAATCTTTTGCTATGCACTAACAGAAAACCATTGGGTCATTGGTGGACCCGTAAACAATGGTGGTATGGTATTACGCTGGATTCGCGATGAGTTTGCCTCTTCTGAGATTGAAACAGCTAAAAGACTAGGTATTGATCCATATGAAGTGTTAACGAAAATTGCTGAACGTGTTAGACCTGGTGCTGATGGGCTGCTATTCCATCCCTATCTATCAGGTGAACGTGCGCCTTTATGGAATCCAGATGTCCGTGGTTCATTTTTTGGTTTAACTATGTCTCATAAAAAGGAACATATGATACGAGCTGCCCTCGAAGGGGTTATCTACAATTTATATACTGTCTATTTAGCATTACTGGAATGTATGGAAAGCCCTGTCACTCGTATTCAAGCAACAGGCGGGTTTTCACGCTCTGAGATTTGGAGACAAATGATGGCGGATATTTTTGAATCCGAAGTGGTAGTACCTGAAAGCTATGAAAGCTCCTGTCTAGGCGCTTGTATTTTAGGCTTATATGCTACAGGAAAAATTGATTCCTTTGATGTTGTCGCTGATATGGTTGGTGACACTTATAAACATACGCCAATCGAAGAAGCAGCCAAAGAATATAGACAGCTACTCCCAATTTTCATTAGTTTATCTAGAGTTTTAGCAGACGACTATACGTCAATTGCTCAGTATCAAAGGAGCTTAATTAAGCCCGACTAAAGAGGAGGAGAATACATGCCATTAGTTATTGTAGGTATTGGTATTATTGCGCTGTTAATTTTAATAATGGGCTTTAAATTAAATACGTTTATTTCATTAATCATTGTTTCATTCGGTGTTGCTTTAGCTCTTGGGATGCCTTTGGATATTATCGTAAAAACGATTGAAGCAGGGTTAGGTGGAACATTAGGTCACTTGGCACTAATATTTGGTCTTGGAGCGATGCTAGGAAAATTAATTGCCGATTCTGGCGGTGCACAGCGTATTGCCATGACCCTTGTGAATAAATTTGGAGAAAAGAACATTCAATGGGCAGTTGTAGTAGCATCCTTTATTATCGGTATCGCTCTTTTCTTTGAAGTAGGTCTTGTGCTATTAATCCCAATTGTCTTTGCTATTTCAAGACAATTAAAGGTTTCTATTTTATATTTAGGAATTCCAATGACCGCAGCCTTATCTGTCACACATGGATTTTTGCCACCACATCCTGGACCAACTGTTATTGCTGGCGAATTTGGGGCAAATATTGGTGAGGTGTTGCTTTATGGCTTTATCATCGCCATTCCGACTGTTATTTTAGCTGGACCATTATTTACAAAATTAGCGAAAAGGTTAGTGCCTGAATCATTCAACAAAACTGGAAATATTGCCTCTCTAGGTGAACAAAAAACATTTGAACTAGAGGACACACCGAGTTTTGGAATAAGTGTTTTTACTGCACTATTACCCGTTATTTTAATGTCCATTGCTACTATTATTACACTGTTACAAAAAACAATTGGCTTTGAAGATAATGGCTTCTTAGCAGGTATCCGCTTCATCGGTGAAGCTGGTACATCCATGTTAATTTCCTTATTAGTTGCCGTCTATACAATGGGTATCGCAAGGAAAATTCCTATTAAGCAAGTAATGGAGTCATGTACAACAGCAATATCCCATATCGGTATGATGCTCTTAATTATTGGGGGCGGTGGTGCCTTCAAACAAGTTTTAATTGATGGTGGTGTCGGTGATTATGTAGCTGAACTCTTCCATGGAACTACCTTATCGCCAATTTTACTAGCATGGATTATTGCGGCTATTTTACGCATTTCATTAGGGTCAGCTACGGTTGCTGCTTTAACAACAGCTGGGTTAGTCATTCCAATGTTAGGTCAAAGTGATGTAAACCTTGCCTTGGTCGTGTTGGCAACAGGTGCAGGAAGCTTAATTGCTTCACATGTCAATGATGCAGGTTTCTGGATGTTTAAAGAATATTTTGGATTAAGCATGAAAGAAACATTCGCTACTTGGACCTTGCTAGAAACAATTGTATCTGTGGCTGGCTTAGGATTTATTTTATTACTTAGTTTATTTGTTTAAAAAATGTTTAAAAAGGAGCAAGTACAATGTTAAATACAATTGGCGTTATTGGATTAGGTGTTATGGGCAGTAATATCGCTTTAAACATGGCTAATAAGGGCGAGCAAGTAGCCGTTTATAATTACACACGAGATTTAACCGACAAACTTCTACAAAAAGTTGAAGGACAATCGCTTACTCCTTACTATGAAATAGAAGAGTTTGTACAAGCTTTAGAAAAACCAAGAAAGATTTTTTTGATGGTGACAGCTGGGAATGCTATTGATTCAGTTATTCAATCAGTAGTGCCTTTCCTTGAAAAGGGCGATGTCATTATGGATGGCGGCAACTCTCATTATAAAGATACAGAGCGTAGATACGATGAACTTAAAGCTTTAGGAATTGGGTATTTAGGGATTGGCATTTCTGGTGGTGAAGTAGGAGCATTGACAGGACCATCTATTATGCCTGGTGGTGATCAAGAGGTCTATAACAAAGTAGCACCTATACTGACAAAGATTGCAGCACAAGTGAATGATACACCATGCTGTACGTATATTGGTCCCAAGGGCGCAGGTCACTTCGTCAAAATGGTACACAATGGAATCGAGTATGCAGATATGCAACTCATTGCGGAGGCCTATACGTTTTTAAGAAAAAATATAGGATTATCCGTTGAGGAAATTGCTACTATCTTTGAAACATGGAATCAGGGCGAATTGAAAAGCTATTTAATTGAAATAACAGCTGAAATCTTAAGGAAAAAAGATGAGATAACAGGATTACCACTGATTGATATGATACTTGATAAAGCTGGTCAAAAAGGTACTGGGAAATGGACAAGCTTGCAATCTATAGACAATGGTATTCCTACATCAATTATTACGGAGGCCTTATTCGCTCGCTATATTTCATCATTAAAAGAGGAACGAATTCAAGCAGAGGCAATACTATCTGGACCAAATTATAAACAGCAAAATTTAGATAGAGATGTCTGGATTGAATACGTCCGCCAAGCGCTATATATGGGGAAAATATGTGCTTATGCGCAAGGATTTACACAATATAAAATGACATCAGAGCTTTATGAATGGTGTTTACCATTAAAAGATATTGCATTAATTTTCCGTAGTGGTTGTATTATTCGAGCAGAATTTTTAAATGTTATTAGTGAAGCCTATCAAAAGCAACCTTCTCTAAATAATTTATTAATTGATCCATACTTTGCAGAAAAGTCGATGGACTATCAAAATGGATTAAGAAAAATAGTTTGTGAAGGCATCCAAGCAGGAAACGCGTTCCCTTGCTTGAGTGCTTCTCTCACATATTACGATAGTTATCGAACAGGTTCATCTAATGCTAATATGTTACAGGCACAACGTGATTATTTCGGTGCGCATACGTATGAACGAATTGATGCACAAGGTGTTTTCCATACAAATTGGTAAGTAAAAAGCTAAAATATACATCATTGCCTCAATGATTGTATATTTTAGCTTTTTTATTCTAGAAAAACATGTACTCGATTACGGCCTGCTTGTTTTGCCGCATACAGTGCTTTGTCCGCATTGTTTAAAAGCTGATACAGTGTCTCTTGTCCCTTTGTACCTTCTGCTACACCACAGCTAATAGTAGCACGAATTGCTCCCTCAGTAGTCATAAGTGGCTGGGATTCTACGCTATTACAGAGCAAATTAGCTAATGCTTGCCCCTCTAATAATGTAGAGTCCTTGAGTGCAAGAACAAATTCCTCACCGCCATACCGTGCAAACAGTTCTCCTTTTTTCAACACACTCTGACAAACCTTTACGACATGAACTAGTAATTGATCACCGATAGCATGCCCATACGTATCATTGACGTTTTTAAAATGATCGATGTCCATTAAAATGACAGTAAAAGCTGAGGATGATTCTCTTGCCTCGCTGTAAGCCTGATTACATTGTTGAAAAAAAGCTCGACGATTATAAATTTGTGTAAGTTCATCGTAAAAAGCGAGTTGCTCTAACTGTCTTTGTAGCTCCTTCAACTCTGTTATATCAGTGAAAATAAGTAATAACCCCTTACCATGATTAACATGTTGCAGCTCTGTAACACGCACTTGATAAGTATGATCAGAAAGCACAATCTCGATGTCTTGCGTATTCACCACTGCCTCCAATGTAAATGGCATCGGTTGTCCAGTTACTTCAAGCCATGTTTCCCCAATATCCCTACCAATCATTGATCTGGTTAGCTGAGGAAATACCTTGCTACAGGCTTGATTAAACTCTATTAATCGAGCAGATTCATCTAACACAATAACCCCATCATTGATACTATGAAATATTGCATCCTTGGCAACAGGCATCACCCTAAATAACCGTGAGGAATTAATAGACCATAAATATAAAAATGAAGAAGCCTATAATACCATAGGGACAGGATCAACTCCTTGAGGTGTTAAGCCCAATAAATAGATGAATGCTGTTATCATAGGAATAAGTTGACCACACATTAAGGCAATTAATTGTTGCCGGTAGGCCTTAGTAGTCTCTTTCCAATGGATTAATACTAATAAGAAGGATACGAACATACAGCCAAAAGTAAATATGCCATGAATGATATACCATATGCCAATTTCCTGATGAACATAAGGTGCCCCTAATATAGGATCTATTTCAAATACTCTATAATGAAAATGGTGTATATCATTTGTAACAACCATGATTAAGCTAATAAATGGAATGGCAAGAAGAACCATTATCTTTTTCCTTGTCAGATGAAAGCCTAGGTATTGCATGATAAACAATAATCCGAGAGGCGTTGAAAAAGCCATACCTACATATTGGATGGCCGTCCAAACCTTTATGGCACTTAATGTTGTAGCGATTAAACCAAAAGCAGAGGCAAAACAATATACCGCAATTAATGCGGTATAACTAATAAACAATTGAGCAATTTTTGTATAATTGTAGCGTTTTAGAAATACGTATAAACATAAATACAAATTTAGTACACCTGATGTGCAGCTAAGAGTAATGAAAGCAGTCAATTGCGAATTCATGTCTATGTACCTCTTTATATTTTTAATTTTAATGTAGCATACATATAAAATTTTGTGGATTTATTTATCGATTAATTTTTTAAGGAGTAACGAATATGATCAATAAGGATAACTCAGAAATCATTTTCTTTTCTGATCCAGTTGAAAATCTAACCCACCCCTTTTATAAGAAACAAATTGTATTCACAGGCGCCCTTTCTACCATGACACGATCCGAAGCCTCCAAACAAGTAAAAGCATATGGAGGGTATTTACAGGGAGCTGTTACACAACATACTGATTTCGTTGTGCTTGGTAATAAACGTAGGGGTATAAGCGCCAAGCAGCAGAAAGCTGAGCAGCTAATCCGTGAGGGGCAAGACATTCAAATATTAATAGAAGATGATTTTTTATGGCTTATTTCGATCCCAAAGAAAGATGATAAGTAAAAAGAGTATGTAAGGTTGTTCTTCTTACATACTCTTTTAATTTTTTACTTTATCGGAACAGCAATAGGCTTTAATGTATATGGCTCTTTTATCGGTTCTAATGCCCCTGTACTATCCTTAATTTTGTATACACCTACTACAGGGGTAATCATAATCGAGGTAGCTTGTTCATCAAATTTGTTTGCAACAATACGAGGGAAATTTTTACGCCCTTGAAAATCTGTACTATGACCAGTTCCTCTAAAATGAATGACATTATAATCATTCCCTAAGTCATCTGTCACAATATAGTCAATGAGAACTCCTCGCCAAGCTTCATTTTCTTTTTCCACCAAGACTTCTTCGGAAAGATAAAATGTTGTAGCGATAGGTGTTTTCGTTATTTTAAAAGCTTCAATTTTTATACCTTCCCCTTCTGTTTTCATACTATCCTTTTCCACCCTTATTGTTTCACTTTCAAGCTTCTCTAAAGCAAATTCAAATGCCCAGTCTCCTGCTACTGAATTATTTACATTATTTAAATCAACAATTTGATTTCCTTGAAAATTAATGTGAACTTCCTCAGGCTTAGAGCCTCTGATGAGTTCAAAAATATACAATACTGCATACTCATTGCTGTTTATCTTTTGAACCATATAATTTGTTGAATAGCCTCCATATCGATACCTATTTCCAAATTCCTTAGCAGTTAGTTCACGATTGTCACCATATAAAACTGGCCTTTCTCCTAAATCCTTTTCACTTTTAATAGTGTAAGCAATAGTAATATTTTCGCCATCATATATAGCATCTGTAACAGTGACTTCAACTTCATTACTTTCTTGGCTCACTCCGACACTTGTAGAATACTGATCATAATTGTTAAATACATACCTTTCATCATCAATAAACAATTCGAATATACTTCCGATAAACGGTAAATTTGCAGCAAATGTAGGAAACGTATAACCAAGTGTCATACTGGATGCAATAAAAAAAGTAGCTGCAACAATAAAATTTTTAATGAAATGCCTTTTCTTTTTGACCATCATGACATTTCTTTTCACTCTCTCTTTTTCAAGCGAGCTCACTTCCATCGGCTCTATATTTATATCAAGATTTAAATCATTAAATTGTTTATATAGCTTTTTCATGTCATACTTCCCCCCAAACGAATTTGCTGTAATCGTTTTTTCCCACGATATAATCGATTATCAATAGCGGCTTTTGTAAAACCACAATGAATAGCAATTTCTTCGTTTTTCATATTTAAAAAGTATTTCATCGTAAAAATATCACGGTCTAATTGCTCTAATTGCGTCATCATGATGAGCACTTCCTCCGTTGTTGTCTTGATTAAGTATTCCTCTTCAGCCGATATTGCGGCTTCACCTGTTTCATTTAGCTCATAAAAATATGGCGTTTTAGACAACCTTCTTTGTTTCGAAATGGCTTTAAACTTTGCTATCGTGCAAATCCATCTTCTAAAATCCTCTTTATCGCCTCTAAATTGTTTAACATTTTCATAAGCCCCTAGAAATGTATCACTAATACATTCCTCTATTATTTGAGGATCATTATAGGATTTTAGAGCATTATAAATAATCGCTTTGATAATCCCCATATATTCATCAATGACATATTGAAGTGCTTCTTCTCGTTTTTTCTTAAGATGTTTTATAAAATTTTCATCTGTTACCCTCATGCAAACACCCTTTCTTCCACAAACATAAAGAATCCTTTATATAAAACATCGCTCAATCTTAAATTTCTTCTCATATTACTCAAAAATATTTATAATTTCAATTTTTTAACAAATATAAAAGGCCAAATCTCAATTGATTTAGCCTTTTTAATGTTTATAGTATAGATTTTAACCAATAGCATTGGGACGAAAACTATTTGTTTACCTTAGGTGCTGGATAATCAAAGCCCTTTGTATCCACCTCTACCTTTTTCATCTGCTGATCTTCTAGTGGTTTATTTGTAGCATCTCGCTCTGCTCCAACAATGGCATCAACTGTTTCCATACCTGCAATCACCTTGCCAAAAGCAGCATATTTTCCATCAAGATGTGATGCTGCCTTTACCATAATGAAAAATTGTGAGCCTGCTGAGTTTGGATCATCTGAACGAGCCATCGAAATAACACCACGTTCATGCTTCATATTATTTTCAAATCCATTTGAGGTAAACTCACCATCAATCGAATAATCAGGTCCTCCAGTACCATTCCCTTTAGGATCTCCACCCTGAATCATAAAATCAGGAATAACCCGATGGAAAATAAGACCATCATAGAATCCATCTTTTACTAAAGCAATAAAGTTAGCTACTGTATTTGGTGCTACAGTAGGCTCCAATTCAATAACAATTTTTTCATCATTGCTCATCGTAATCGTCACAATTGGATTTTCCTTCACTTTTGACGCATAATCCATTGTTTCTTGTGTTTCTTTAGCTGTTTTTCCCTCAGTTTTCTCACTATCCTTAGCTGTACCACAGCCTGTCAAAACAACAATAATGGCTAGCATAGATAGCATAAAAAACAAACCTTTATTACGTACGAACATATCCTTTCAACTCCTCTTGTTAAGCATTAATTCATTATAAAACTATCCAAACTGTAGGACAAATCCAAGAGAGACAATGACAGAATATTCCTGTCATTGTCTCTTTTTATTTCTACTATATTAATTTCGTAGGTTGCTATTAATTCACATTATTTCAATAAATCATAATTCCCTTGTCTAATACAGATTGATTTTGTACCTGATTCCCTAAAATATATAGTTTTTTTAAGTTGAGCAAATTCACTAAGGGTTCTACATTCGAAATAGCATTATTTTCTAAATGAAGCACCTCTATTTGTTGCCAATTTCCCAAGAAATTTAACGATTGTAGTGAACTATCTTGTAAAGTGAATGAACGTAAATTTGTAAAGCCAGCAAAGTAAGGCATGATCTTATCTACTTCTTGCACCCATTCCCCATTACCAATTTGAATGGAAACATCATTTAAAGTTAAATGCTCCAGCACGTTGTTCGTAAATGGCTTGCTATTCACCTGAAAATTACATTCATTACAGTTTAACATTTTTACATGCTGCAAATTGAATAAGTCATTGGTTTCATAAAAGAGGGTCTCATTTAAATTGATTGTTTGCAAATGAGGTAGGTCATTTAATGAACGAATACCTGTAAGAATTCCATACTCCATGACTGTAAGCTGTTCTAGCTGTGGGTATTTCAGTAGTTCTGCACCATTCAATTGCGAATCCGATCCACTTATAGAAACCGTCAAATCTCTTAAAGCGGGTGCTTCTAGCTGTGGTAAAAATGAACTCTTCAGCTCTGCTTTTTTCAAATGGGGCGCTACAATCGATGAAATATCACCATGATAGCCAGTTAACGATAACTCTGTCAATGACGTTAGACTGTTAACCATATCCAACAATTCCACTTGACCAGGAGAAGCTAAACGTAGCTTTGTTAAAGATGACATATTTCTAAGTCTATCTAAATTGATGATATTCATGTTTTCAAGATCTAAAGATTGTAGTTTAGGCATGTTTTGTATAAAATCAAGCGTTTTTAAATTTCTTACTGACGTAAGCTTCAATTCTTGTAATTGAGTCAATGAGTAAAGTGGGCTAAAATCTGTAGCTTCACTAATGTCTATTGCTAACGACTCTAGATTAGTTAGTGTAGACAGCCACTTTAAATCATTAATTGATTTTAAGGAAAGTGATTTCAGCGATAATTTATTTAGAATCTGAAAATCTGTCACCTCTTCAGCCACATAAGATAGTTCTAGAGATTGAAGATTGGGGAACTCTAATAATAAAGCAAGTTCATCATTACTTCTAATTTGGATAGAGATCTCTTTAACATTTGACTTATCACTAAAATATCCTGCGATTTTACTAAATGATTCATTAAAACTACCTGTATAACTTTTTAAGTTTTCAAGATGTTGGAAGCTTACTTTTTCACTTTGTGATATTTCATAATCATTCATGAGCTTTAAAACCGTTAATCCAGTAAAAGCCTCAAAGTCCTTTTGTTCAATTTTTTGCGTATTTAATAATTTATCCATAATGATATAAGTAGAAATTTTAGCTTCCTTATTTGTAAAAGGATCTTCTAGACTATAATCAAAATGCCATTGATTGTCAGAATAGTAGGCAGCCAAATATCGAATACTTGCAATCTCTTCTTTTGCTGGCATCGTCCCACCTTTATCAAAAATATCTTTTAAAAAGAACAGAAGAACTTCACTTTCAGGCATTGTTCGAATGGATAGTTCTTCACGGTTTCCATCCTCTGTTTGATTACTACTTAAAAGAAAATACCCAAAGAATACACACATCATGACAATTGGTATCATAAAGAGCAGCTTTAAATTTGTTTTTGGACGGGATGGTGTATGAGGAGAAGCTGTTCCATAATAATTATTAATCGTTTGATCAACATAATAAATTTTATTCTCTTTCAACATGATTTCCGTATCACAAAAAGGACATTTGAATGTTTGCTCTTCTTTATATTCAATTTTCCCATTACAATTTGGACAATTTAATTTAATAAATTCCACTGGCAGCCCCCCAGCACTATTTTTCCATTAAGCTTAGTTGTCTAAAAAATAAATGTCAATATTTACGAAGTATAGGCAAGCAATCTAAAACTAAATTTTAAGTGTCTAGCCAGCTGTTTGAATTCTTCATAACAGCAGAATTTAATAAATCTAACTAAATTTACAATAATCCTATACTTGGGTTATTAAAGTTTGCCCAGGCTATATCACTGTTAATGTACCTAACCATTCTATAGGCTACTGGCTTAAAACCGCACTTAGGCCAAAATGCCGATGCAGCAAGATTAGTTATTCTCCAATCTGTAATGATATTCTCATAGCCCGCCTCTTTCATCCTTCTATAGCCTTCATCCATCAACTTTTTTCCCACACCTCTTCCCATTTGAGAAGAGTAAGTACCTGCAATCGTTAGCTCTATTGCATGCTCAGGTGTCATCAAATCTGAATGTATAGGATAATATTTTTGAAATCCTAATTCCTGCCCATCCTTTACTGCAACGAAACATGTATCATCATTCTCCTCTACTATACTTTTATATGAGTCTTTTATGCTCATGACAACCTCAGGGAATACAGGCTCAAATGTAGGTGCGGAATTTTGATACGATTGAATGATCCTAGACATTTTCCCCATCATTTCACTATCCATTTTATTTGCAACCCTAATCTCTGCATTACATGTATTTTTAAATGGTTTATAATCCCCAATGTTCATGACCCCATGTACTTGTTGTATAGAAAAGCTTAATCGTTGGTAGGCATCATAGTAAGCCTGATTTCCAAGAGGGATTATCGTGTAATGCATAAAGCAACCTTGCTCTAGCCATACCACTGAAATCTCTGCATATAATTTTCTAATAAGCTCAGCGGATTGATCCTTTCTGATTGCCAACCCTTCATAGGGTACCCATACATGTCTGCCTCTTAGAGAGTCATTCTTGATGACTCCGATTAAATATCCTACTAGGTCATCTTTAATAAATGCTCCAATCCCCTTAATAGTATTATGAGCAAATAAGTTTTCAAGTATATTTGTTATATGTTCAGCATTAAGACAGCTATTGTTTAGAAATGGATATACTTCACCCTCAAGGCTCTGTCTATTTTCGAGTAATTCAGCCATTGTGGGTACATCATTCACACCGATTGTTTTATATTTATATTTCCCCACTTCAACTCTCCCCCTAAATTTCTACATTATATTACATATTATATCATTATAGATAATACAGGATTTTGTTGGTTATTTTTAATTACTTTCTAATCTAAGAGAGCCAAAGTCTAATTACAATGATGCATTTCTATCCTTAAGCTAAGCCAATTAACTATGTAGAAATAAAATAAATATGATATCTTTTTGCAAGGTAGTATTTTGGAAAGAGAGGATTTTTAGCAATGAATCAAAAAAATTTCTGGCTTGATTTACCACGGCCATTCTTCATTTTAGCTCCAATGGAGGATGTGACAGATGTTGTATTTCGTCATGTCATTCAGGAAGCAGGGAGACCCGATGTATATTTTACGGAATTCACCAATACGACGAGCTATTGTCATCCAGATGGGTTAGATAATGTACGTAACCGCTTAGCTTTCACAGAAGATGAACAGCCTATTGTTGCACATATTTGGGGAGACAACCCTGAACATTTTCGTCAAATGAGTATTGGTATGAAGGAATTAGGCTTTAAGGGAATTGATATTAATATGGGTTGCCCAGTTGATAATGTAGCAGAAAGAGGTAAAGGAGCTGGATTAATTCTTCATCCTGACCTAGCCGCAGATATTATTCAAGCAGCCAAAGCAGGAGGCTTACCCGTTAGTGTCAAAACAAGACTTGGCTTTACGGATGTAGCAGAATGGCGTGAGTGGCTTACACATATTTTAAAACAGGATATCGCCAATCTTTCTATTCATCTCCGTACAAGGGAAGAGATGAGCAAGGTCGCTGCACATTGGGAATTAATTGGAGATATCAAAAAACTACGTGATGAAGTTGCTCCCCACACATTACTGACGATCAACGGTGATATTCCTGATCGTTTAACAGGTCTAAAACTAGTTGAGCAATACGGTATCGATGGTGTAATGATTGGGCGCGGGGTGTTTTCAAACCCATTTGCCTTTGAAAAGGAACCTAAGGAGCATAGCGCCAAAGAATACCTTAATTTACTATACTTACACCTTAACCTTCATGACCACTATTCCAAGGAATTCGAAACACGTTCATTTAAAGCATTACAACGTTTCTTTAAAATATATGTACGTGGCTTCAAAGGGGCTAGTCAATTGAGAGTTCAATTACTGGGTGCACATTCTACGGATGAAGTCCGTGAATTACTAGCTACGTATATTGCCCACGAACTAAAGGAGAATAAATAAGAGGAGATTGGCTATCGCCACTCTCCTTTTTATTTGCTTTTACTTGTAATCATTTATTGGGCCTTTATCCATTAGAACTTCTACCATATTAGAAGAGCCCATCTTCAGCTTAGGTCTACGTTCAGAATTTGGTTCACTATAAAGCTCTAATGGGCTGATAATCACACCATCTGGAGTATTATGAAGTATTCCAGGTACACAGGAATAAATTCTATCATTATTATTAGCATTTTTAGCAAAAATAGTAACGGAGGTTCCATTATGATTATCAATACTCATAGACACCTTATATCTATAGAATGAGCCTGTGCCATTTGATTGGGCGGAATAAACCACAGGAACAACAGCTAAAACATTATTATTTAATCTCAATTTGATTACTTCAGTTTTTGTTGAACCAGCATCTCTCCCAACATCCCCCATGTGTTCGACTACCCCGTTGTGAAAACTCCTAAGTGGGGGTGTATTTTTCGCCCCAAACATAGCTACATCGATCTGCTGACCATCCTTTGTATAGACTAAAGCATATATATCGTAGTCAGTACCAGTTTGCCATGATACCGTAGCAGTAATTTCAGGCGTTTTATCAATGATAACTGGCTTTTGACCTTTGGTGAGACTGACATTCCCCTTTACCTTTTCAAGATTTATCTGTGATAACATGTTTTGTCTATTTGTACTTTCTGGAACATTTAATGATTGATCAGGTTCTATCAGCATTTGTTTTTTTATAGTTGTTGATTTAGAAAACTTGTTTTGTTCTTCAGGTTCAACCTCAACACCGTAATTTTTACATAACCCCTCTAACCCAGAATCAAATCCCCGCCAAATAGATCTCACCTTTGTCTGACTATTTCTTAGATATAATTCTAATACTACGATTCCATTTTCATTTGCAAAATTAGCTGGTGCTAAATTGATAATATTGTTATCAGTACATATTTCTGCCTTTAAATTTTTCACATTTGAAAAACCTCGGCTATTATCTTCTGTAAGTGTTATAGCTATTTTAGTAATACCTTCAGGGATTTTACTCATGTCAAAATTCATTTTATGTATTTTTATATTCCCTACATTCTCAGATGGTATCAGGGTAGCTGCACCAGATAAGCTAGTTGGTTGATTATAAAATATAATGCCGCTATCTCCTTGTACCTTGTTTACATCCGTTAAAAGGAATGCAGTTAACGAAATATCGATCGAATTAGACATTTCGTAGCTAATAGTAACACTACCTTTTTGGGAACTTATAACTGTATTTGCTCCCATCTGAAGAAATTGAATCATATGAATCCTCCTTATCCCCTTATTATGTATAGATATCAAATTGATAAAATTGTAAAGTTAATCTTCCAATTAAAAAATTCGAGTAATATTTACAAAATCCTTCTTTAGAGGAAAATAACCGGAAACAAACACTGATATTTACAGAAAACCAATCTAATTTCTCATAAATGCATTTTATGATATGATGTTTAAATTGTGTGTCTACTAAGTAGCACTGTTACATTCTTCAAAGAAAGAGGTATTTATGCATCATACACAGTTATCCAAGCGACATTGGTTACTTATCTTAACACTTGCATTATTAACATTTGTTCTTGGGACAAGCGAATTTGTTATTGTCGGGATCTTAACTGATATTTCTTCAAGCCTTCATATGACAAATGCAAAAGCAGGCACACTCGTTTCTGCGTTCGCTATCACATTTGCCATCGCTACACCACTCGTGATGTCAGCAACAAGCCATTTTCCAAAGCGTAAATGGATGTTGTTTTTGATAGGTTCCTTCATTGCCTTAAATGCTCTGTGTGTAATTTCAACGAGCTATATTATGCTCCTTATACTTCGGGTTATGACCGCGATTGTAACAGGTGTATTGATCTCTCTAGCCATGATTGTTGCAAGCGAAACCATGCCGATTAATAAACGCGGCCTTGCTATATCATTTGTTTTCGGTGGTTTTACACTGGCCAATGTAGTTGGAGTACCCATTGGAATTGTAATCGCTGAATGGTACGGCTGGAATGCCACTTTTATGTTAACCACTCTTCTCGGAGGGTTGGCGTTTGCGGCATCTTTTTTCGTCTTACCTACTCGACTCAGCCAAGTACGAAGCTCAATACGGGATCAATTTTCTTTAATGATTCAGCCTCGAATTTTAATTGCCTTTTTCATTCCTGCTCTCGGTTTTGGTGCAACCTATGCAGTCTTTACGTACCTTGTTCCTATTTTAAAGGGAATGGGTGCACCAAATAATTCTATAAGTTTAATCTTATTCGGCTACGGCTTTCTTTCAATTTTCAGCAACATTCTTGCCGGTAAAATTGCCACTCACAATGCCATCGGCCGACTTCGGTTTGTCTTTCTCGCACAAGCTATTGTATTGACAAGCTTATTTTGGACAACAAACCATTTTATTTTAGGATTAGCGAACATCGGACTAATGTCACTTATGGCCATCCTCTTAACAACATCTACTCAACTTTATTTAATAGATTTGGCCGAAATTTATAAACCAGATGCTAAAGGACTCGCTGCTTCTCTTATGCCAGTGGCAAGTAACGTAGGCATCGCTTTTGGGTCTGCATTAGGCGGCATTGTATATCATCAAGGAAATTTGATGAATGTCACATGGGTCGGTGGTATAGTTGCCGTCGGTGCAAGTCTACTAACTTTCTTTAGTTATCATTTAGACCTTAAACAAAAGAAAACAGCATAAAAAATGCAAGAGGTACATTAGAAAGAATATAAATCAAACAGACCCATTCGAATAAAGCGAATGGGCCTGTTTTTAAAAAGCTTACTTGTGATCTTCATAACAAGGAATAATTATTCTGGAATAATATATTTTTCTTTCATTGGCCCAACTTTATTTAAAATAATTGCACCAATCATTTGTATAATCGTCTTCACAATAATTTGCCCCAAAATGGCGGCAGGTACCGCTTCCCACGGCAATATATTGGCACCAAGTGGACTTAAGCCGATTACTACGAAAATTGCAGAATCTAGAAATCCTCCAACAATACCACTGTAGAACACACGCCAAGCCATTGGTAATTTTAATCGAGTATAAATTTCAGTATCAGCCGTTTCAGCGACAACAAATGATAGTGCTGAGGCTACCACAATTAAAAGTGTATCACCTAGTAGGAATGACACCACAGCTGATAAAATTAAAGCTGTAATAATAAATAAATACGTCTTTTTTCTACCATATTTATTTTGTACTAGATCCCGAAAAATAAAGGTTGCCCCAATTAAAAGCGTTCCCATTGGGACAATAAACATACCAAAATGGAAAGGTGCAAATGCTGCCGTTACCACATTAGCAATAACAATAGATAATAAATAAAATAATATTCTCAAACTATTACTCCTCAAGTAAATTTAATTTTTGTAAGAGCACCCTACACGCCTCTTTTATTTCCCCACACAAGGGCATGTAACTGTGGCAGTACTTTAACATCTCTTAAATCCTTATCCTTCATTACTCTATCAATCAGTGCACGATATTTATCCAATAAATTCATCATTAATTGTGAATTATCAGTTGCCGTGAGATCATCATTACCGACTTGAAGATAAAAAGGAATCATGGGATATCGATGGTGAATTTGTTTAGCATAATCGTAATCCTCTTGATTAAAAACGACTATTTTGAGGGATACATGGTGATTGCTGTTCCGATCTTTAAGTTTTTCGAAGATATAAGAGAGCACCGAGTAGTCTGTGGTCATTCCAGAACTAGGTGGCTTTGGTGAAATTGTCAGTTCATCAATCTCATACATCCACTTTTGCCACCTACTCCCCTGTGTTTCTACCCCGATTTTTATGTCATTTTCTTTTAAAATGGCAATAAGCTCTGCTAAATTCGGATTGAGTGCAGGATTGCCGCCTGAAATTGTGACAAATGAAAAACCATTGCCCCCTAAACGTTTCAACTCAGACCAAATCTCTTCCGCTGTCATTTGGACAATAAGGTGCTTTCCACTGCCATCCCATGTAAACGATGAATCGCACCAAGAACAGGAATAATCGCAGCCCGCAGTTCTTACAAACATTGTCTTCTGGCCAACGACCATACCCTCTCCTTGAATCGTTGGCCCAAAAATCTCGATAACAGGTACTTTACTCAACTTCCATCCACTCCCTTCTAGCTTCTGCATAGCTTGTTGGAGTCTCGTAAAGCCTGATAAACTCTACACGTACACCGTTATATCCTTCATCACGCAAGGCCTCAGTCAACTTTTCGTAAATCCAAACAACAATATTCTCTGCCGTCGTATTCATGAGTGGAAGCGTTTCATTTAAATAACGGTGATCCAAATGAATCTCTATTTTTTGTTTCCATATTTCTTTTATATCGCCGAAATCGATCATCAAACCACGTTCATCAGTGTAGCCACTCAGTCCTAATATAGCTCGATAGGTATGCCCGTGTAGATTTTTACATTTCCCTTCATAATGATGTAGATGATGAGCAGCATCGAAGGTAAATTCTTTGCTTATAAGAACACGCTTTGCATGGTATTTCAATTGATTTCTTTGAATATCCACATCAATTCTCTGGAGTCTCTCAACGATTTTAAAATCTGACATGCCTTAAGACTCCTTCCTATAACTTAAATACTCATCAAGCCCTTTATTTCGCAATTTACATGCTGGGCATTCACCACATCCATCTGCTATGACACCGTTATAGCAAGTCAACGTTCTTTGTCGTACAAACTCAAGTGCCCCAAGCTGATCAGCTAATTCCCATGTTTGTGCCTTATTCAGCCACATCAAGGGTGTATCAATCACAAAGGAATCATCCATCGATAAATTTAACGTTACATTTAAGGATTTAATAAAGACATCTCGGCAATCCGGATATCCACTAAAATCAGTTTCACAAACACCTGTTACAATATGCTTTGCCCCTACTTGGCTCGCTAAAACGCCCGCAAATGAAAGAAAAAGGAGATTGCGGCCAGGCACAAAAGTCGATGGGAGCTCACCATTTTCTCCGTCCTTCACCTTTATGTCTTGTCGTGTCAATGCATTCGGAGCAAGTTGATTCAGGAGAGACATATCAAGTATGTGATGCTTGATACCAAGCTCCTCTGTTATCACCTTCGCACAGTCAATTTCAAGACGGTGCCTTTGACCATAATCGAAAGTTACTGCCTCAATCTCTTCAAAGCGTTCTTTTGCCCAGAACAAACAAGTTGTACTGTCCTGACCTCCACTAAATACTACAATTGCTTTTTCCTTTTTCATCTATAAAGACTCCCTTATATCGAAAAAACAGCACTCTAAGAAAAAGTGCTGCTTTCTTCTTAGTTTTTTTAAGAGGGTAGCTAAAAACCTCTGTCTTGCTTCATTTATCGATTATCAATTTTTTCTGGGTTAAGATCGTGGTTCATTAAACGATAATTGCAGATTTCTTCGTATTTAGTTCCTGGCTTCCCATAGTTACACCATGGATCAATCGAGATACCCCCACGTGGAGTAAATTTCCCCCAAACCTCTATATATCTTGGATCAAGTAATGCAATTAAATCATTCATAATGATATTCACGCAATCTTCATGGAAATCGCCGTGATTTCTAAAACTGAATAAATACAACTTTAGAGATTTACTTTCAACAATTTTTTTATCTGGGATATATGAAATGTACATCGTTGCAAAATCCGGCTGATTTGTAAGCGGACATAAACTAGTAAACTCTGGGCAATTAAACTTAACAAAATAATCTCGATTAGCATGAAGATTATCCACTGCCTCTAATACCTCAGGTGCATAATCATAGGAATACTTTGTACCTTGATTACCTAATAGGGTCAAATCCTTTAATCCTTCTTCATGACTTCTGCCAGACATAAAAAAACCTCCTTGTAAAATGTTTCCCAACACTTTTCAAGAGAGGCATCACCAATCATTCTATTTAAAACATAAGTAAACAGATAAAAAAAGCCACGTCCGATATGGACATGGCATATTGTCATGTTTCCATAGTTTTTTATAGAGGGTATCAGCTATGAACCTCTCCCGTTCTAGTCCGGGCATTCTTTTCTTCAATATCGTACAAAAAATAATACAGGACGTCAAATGGATTTTTTATAAAACTCTTAAATGATAAAAAGTATGAATCACTGTAAGTCAATACTCATTTGAAAGTTCTACTTTTTTATTAAATTACTAGGAAAATAGAATTAATCCATTTTTGACAAAGTAATACTAATTATCAATATTTTGAGATTTTTCAATATTCCGATATTCGAATTATCTCACCTGTGATAAATTGGAAATATCACACTAAGCTGAAAAGTGTGATAATTAAGAGCGGAGGGAGAAATGAGATTTGAAAAAGTTTAAGTTTACGAAGTTTTTAAGTAGTATGATAGCTTTCGTTATGGTGCTTTTTCTATTGGTTCCATTATCGAGTGCTAATGCTGAAGATTCGAAGCCATTCAAGCAGGATAGCCAAAGTGAAAGTATACTTCAATTAAAGGCGGCTATCGCTGAACAGCTAAGCTTGTCTAAAGATGGTCCAACTCTTCACGAAAGCTTACAAAATGTATCAGGCAATCAAGAAGTTGCAGTCATCGTACATTTATCTGAAAAGCCTGTGGCACTAGAGCAAGGAATGAGCCAATTGAAAGGCCAAAAGTTCTCTAATGCGCGAGCAAATGAAGTTCGATCAAATGTAAAATCTCAACAAGCACAAGTTAAGAAAGAATTAGCTACTAAAAATGTTCAAATGACTCAAGGCTACACATTTGATACTGTTTTAAACGGTTTTGCAGCAACTGTGAAAGCAAATGATCTCCCAAAGCTGCTTTCAATAGAAGGAATAACATTAATTGAACCTGATGCAATTGTTTACGCATCTGAAGATAATACAATGAAATCATCAGAACTGATTAAGGAAGATCAATTAGAGGCTCAAATGAATACAAGTATTTCTTTCCTCGGCATCGAACAGCTTTGGAATGAAGGAATTGAAGGACAAGGTATAAAGGTAGCAGTATTAGATACTGGTATTGACACAGATCACCCTGAGTTCGCCGGAATTTACAAGGGTGGGAAAAACTTCATTCCAAATTCATCAACTTACACAAAGCCTCGGGCAGATGACGATGCATCGGAAACCTTGCCTTCTGAGCGTCCTGCTGGAACACCCGAATTTAATGAAAAGGGAAGCTCGTTCTATACTTCTCACGGTACTCATGTTGCTGGAACTATTGCAGCAATTGGGGCTAACAATTTCGGCATTAAAGGAATTGCTCCAAAAGTAGACCTTTATGCTTACCGTGTTCTTGGTGCATATGGAAGTGGGGCTACATCTGGTATTGTTAAAGCAATTGAAACGGCTGTAACAGAAAAAATGGACATAATCAACCTTTCTCTTGGTGGGGGGGCTAACTCTGAAACGGACGCTGGTTCATTTGCTATTAATAATGCAATGATGGCTGGAACAATCGGAGTAATTGCAACAGGGAACTCCGGCCCAAATCGAGGAACAATGGGCACGCCTGCAACCGCTCGTTTAGGAATTGCTGTGGGTAACACAACAAATCCAGAAACAATGTATAGCGGTGAAGTGAATGTTACAGTTGGTGACTACAACTTAACAAAACAGCTCCCATTAATGGGAACAACTTTTGGAAGGGATTTAGCAACACAGCTTCAAGGAGAATTTGACCTAGTTGCTATTCCTGGAAACGGAGAAGTAAAAGACTATGAGGGAATCGATGTAGAAGGTAAAGTGGCATTAATCTCTCGTGGCAGTATCGCATTTGTTGATAAAATTGCGAATGCAAAGGCAAATGGAGCAGTCGCCACAATTATTCATAACTTTGCTGGTGGAACAAATGCACCTAATATTTCAGGTACATTCCTGGGTGATTCTTTTGCTTTTCTACCAACATTTGATATGTCCCAAACGGATGGCAATGCAATTCGTGCTGCATTAGCCGGTGGAACTGGAAAAGTTAGCTTTAGTCAATTTACTTCCACAAAGACACTGGGAGATGAAGTAAACGATTCAAGTTCCCGTGGCCCATCTACGCCAAACTTTGATATTAAACCAGATGTAAGTGCACCTGGAACAAACATTATGTCAACGATTCCAATGTATAAAAAGGACTTCCCTAATGCAGATTATGCAGAGGCATATGATCGTAAAACAGGAACTTCTATGGCAACACCGCATATTACAGGTATTGTTGCATTACTTAAACAAGCAAATCCTGATTGGAATGCGTTCGACATAAAAGTGGCGCTTTCTAATACAGCAAAGGTTTTAGATAAAACAAAATACGATGTGTTCTCTCAAGGTGCAGGTCGTGTAAATGCTTATGCTGCTGCACATCCAGAAATTCTTGCCTATGCATTGGATAGTGCAATTTTAGATGGAACAGGAGCTGTTTCAGAAAACTTAAAAGGGACAGTTACTTTTGGTCCACAATCACTTAAAGACCAGAATATTTCCGTAACGAAACAAGTTTTAGTAAAAGATATAAAGGGGAACGGCGGTAATTATAATGTATCAATTGATGTGACAAAATCATTTGGTGATGCAACTGTTACAGTCGACCAGCCAACATTTAATCTAGTTGGTGAGCAAGTGTTAAATCTTACATTAACGGCTTCACAAGCTACAGCTCCAAACGGCTCGGAAATACTGGGGTATATTCACATCAGCGGTGGTGCTACAGAAATTTCATTGCCATTCGCAGCTGACTTTGGAAGTGAGGCAGTAACTGAAATTAAAGATTTAAAGATTACAGAAACAGACCTCTCCTTTAATGGAGATGGCGTGAAAGATTCAGCTGTACTTTCATTTACATTAACTGGCGATGTAACAACTAACTATATCGAGCTATGGGATATTATGAATCCTCAAGGTGGAGAATATGGTGATGGCTACATCGGTTATCTACATGCAGGTACTGCGCTAGGAAAAGGCTCTTATACGCTGAATATCGCTGGGCAATACAAACCATGGGGAACAGAACCTGCCACAGCAATTCCAGATGGTCTCTATACTATTGACTTTACTGGTCTTGCGGCATCAGGGGTAGTTTCCGATTATGTTGGACCAATTATCGTGAAAACGACTAAACCAGAAATTACTGGTTCAGTAGCTGAAGGTGTCGCTACAGGAAAGGTAACAGATAAGTATATCGACTACAATGAAGAGTTATATTTATATGGTTTAAACTACAATTTAAATGATAAATTAAAAGCTTCCTATATTGCGACTGTGAATGGCGAAATACAAGCGCCTGTTCCTTTTGAATTAAATCAAGACGGTAGCTTCACATTCCCAGTAACAACAGAAACTAATGCTGTATCAGTAAAAATTGAAGACGCTGCAGGGAATGTTGGTGAAGCACTAATATTTGAAAAAGATGTAGTTGAACCAAAAGTAACACTTTCTGTCAATCCAACTGAGCTAGACCTAACAGCTGGGGAATCTGCACAACTTACGGTAACAGAGACATCTACTCCTCCAGAAGGTGAAGCAACAGAGGAAGATGTAACTTCAAAAGCAACTTATGTTGTGGGAGATGAAAATGTTGCAACAATAGCAAATGGATTAGTAACTGCTGTAGGTGAGGGCACGACTACGATTACTATTTCATATGGTGATCATGAAGTTACAGTAAATGTTACAGTAAAAGCACCTGTTGTAGAAACACCAATCGTAACACTAGAAATTGACCAAGCTCAGGTTGAAACTAGAATAGGTAAAGAGGTTATGGTTAAGATTACTGAAGTAACTACTTTTGAGGGTAGAACAACAGAAAAAGATGTTACTACTCTTGCAACCTACGAAGTAGCAAATGATAAAATAGCTACTGTAAAAGCAGGGGCTGTAAAAGGTAAAGGTCAAGGTACTACGACAATTACAGCAACGTATGGTGACCACACATTAACATTTGATGTATTGGTTGAAAAGCCGGGCAATGGTAACGGCAACGGTAATGGCAACGGCAACGGCAACGGCAACGGCAACGGCAACGGCAACAGCAACGGCAACGGCAACGGCAACGGCAACGGCAACGGCAACGGCAATGGTAATAATGAAGTTACCGAAGTTGAGTTATAATTAAATAAGTACAGTTCCAGCAAAAAGAGAAATTGCGCTTTGCAATTTCTCCTTTTGCTATTTAAATTTCACTTACTCATGATAAGGTTGGCTGTAACGAGTCTATGTGCAGTTTTTCTGTACATGCTTTATCTAGTAATCGAATATTTAATGTAAAACCATAAGAGATCCTAACATTACCGTTCAGAACCTTTTAGTTTTATTTAAGCATTGTTGCAGTTAAAAATTCTCGTGTTCTCTCCTCTTTTGGATAATTGAAAAATTGTTCAGGTGTGCCGCGTTCAATAATTCTCCCATCATGCATATAGACAATCCAATCAGCTACCTCTTTTGCGAATCCCATTTCATGGGTTACAACAACCATAGTCATTCCTTCTTCAGCCAAATCTTTCATGGTTGTTAAAACCTCTCCCACAAGCTCAGGATCGAGTGCCGATGTTGGCTCATCAAAAAGCATAATGTCTGGTTCCATCGCAAGTGCTCTAGCAATCGCCACCCGTTGCTTTTGCCCCCCTGATAGTTTACTAGGATAGACATCCGACTTATCCTCCAAACCTACTTTTTTCAGTAATTGTTTTGCTTTGATGATAGCTTTTTCTTTGTCTACACCCTTTACCATAACAGGTGCTTCAATAATATTTTCTAAAACCGTTTTATGTGGGAATAAGTTGAAATTTTGAAACACCATCCCAACCTTTTCTCTAATCTTGTTAAGATCATCTGTCCGTGGATTGACTTCGTTTCCCTCAATTATAATATTGCCATTATCTTTTCTTTCTAAAAAGTTCAAGCAGCGAAGGAGGGTGCTTTTCCCTGACCCACTCGATCCTATTAGACAGACAACATCGCTCTCGTAGACTGTCATGTCGATATTTTTCAATACATGTAAGTCTCCAAACGATTTATTCAATTGACTTATTTTAATCATTTCCTTAGTGTCCAATTTTTTCAGCTCCTATCTGTCGCTTACTGCTAATTTTAATTCAGTTCGGTTCACTACAAATGTCATCAACGCTACCAGCAATAAATAGTAGACTGCTACAATGAGTAAGTAGGTCATTTCATCGAAATTATTCGACCCAAGTGTTGTCGCCACATTAAATAGCTCATTCATGGAGATAAATGCGGCTAACGATGAATCTTTTAAACTTATGATAAATTGATTGCCTAAAGGCGGCAATGCTCTACGGAATGCCTGTGGGAGAATAATCCTTCTTAATGTCAGTGTCTTTGTCATTCCCAAAGAGCGTCCTGCTTCAAATTGGCCATTATCGACTGACTGAATTGCTCCCCGAAGGATTTCAGAAATATAAGCTCCATTATGTAGCGCTAGAGCAAGGGAAGCAGCCCAAAAATCAGGAAGAAGGAAAATCCCGCTAATTCCGAAGTAGAGGATAAATATTTGAACAATCAGTGGTGTTCCTCGAACCAAATAGACATATATATCTGAAATAAGTTCTAAAATTTTTATATTAGAAATTTTTAATAAAGCAAAGACTAGTCCGATGATGATTCCCAGTAAGATAGAAACCACCGTCAGCTCTAATGTTAAAAGCATAGCTTTAAAGAATACACCTTTTGTTTCCATTAGTATTTGAAAAAAATGCGAAAAACTTGGCAAAGTACTACTTCCTTTCTTTTATAGCATTGGTTTATTCTGATTTTTTGGTAATGTCCTCACCAAAATATTTGATACTGATTTGAGTCAATGTTCCATTTTCCCGAAGTTGTTCCAAAGATTCATTTACTCGCTTCAATAGCTTTGGATTATCCTGAGGCAACACAATCGCTTGTTCACTGCGATTAATTAATTGTTGTCCTTTAATCTTAAAACCTTCCTTTTCAGCAGTTTTTCCTGTAACAAAATCTGTAATTACTGCATCATGACGCCCACTGCTTAATGCCTTTAATGCCGTAATATCGCTGTCATATGTTTTGATGTTGTCTGTATACTTGGAAGCTGTATCGGCATATGTTGATCCTTTTGCAACAGCTACTTCCTTTCCCTCTAAATCTTCAACAGTCCTAATTTTACTATCCGGTCTGGTGAAAATTTTCGGTCCTGAATAATAATAGGGGGTAGAGAAAGAAACATGTTTACTCCGCTGCGGGTTAATCGTGTGACTTGCAACGGCTGCATCCGCTCTTCCCGTTTTCACCCCTTCAACAATCCCTTTGAACTTGATTCGTTTCTGAACCGGCTCAAGGCCCATTTCCTTTGCAATCGCTTCACCAACCTCAATATCAAAGCCCGACATTGTAAGATCGTCATTTATATAACTAAATGGCTTAAATTCACCAGAAGTAGCAAAAACAAATTGATTTTTATTGATCAGTTCAGATCCATCTTCAAGCTTCTGCTTCTCTCCACAACCAGACAACATGCAGGCTACGATTGTACTTAAGACCAATAAAAACTTTTTACTCAACAACATGTTGGCTATAACTCCTTTCTCTTTCGATTATTCCTACAATCCTTTCTTGCTATATAACTTGCTTATGATAGTTAATACCCAATCCACTCCCAATAAAACAAAAAAGTATCAGGCACTTTTAATAGTGCCTGATACTTTTTCTACAAATTTCGCATTATATAATTATCTTTCAGGTATTCTCTTTCCTCTAAAAATCTAGCTTTTTAGATGTATAGAACTAAGAAAAACGTACTTACTTATGATACGGTTCACCCTTCATAATCCTAAAACTACGGTAAATCTGCTCGACTAGTACGAGCTTCATGAGCTGGTGGGGAAGTGTCATCTTACCAAAAGACTGCTGTTCGTCGGCTCGTTTTATGACGTCTTCGTGTAGGCCAAGGGAGCCGCCGATGACGAAGGCGATTTTGCTTTTGCCGTAGGTCATGAGGGATTCCATATCGGCAGCCATTTGTTCGGAGGTTTTCATTTTGCCGTTGATGGCTAAGGCAATGACGTAAGCATCTGGGCTAATTTTAGCCAGGATGCGTTCGCCCTCTTTTTTCTTGACGATATCCATTTCAGCTTCACTTAGTTGTTCAGGAGCCTTTTCGTCTGGCACTTCAACCAAATCCATTTTTGCATAGCCGCCAAGACGTTTTACGTACTCATCGATCCCCATTTTTAAGTACTTTTCTTTTAGCTTGCCGACTGATACAATCGTTATATTCACACGTTATCCACCTTTACAATTCATTTACAAACAAATTATCCACAAAAGTTATCAACATATCCACAAGCACTCTCTATATATTGTGTAAAGTTATTTACTTGATACAATATATTCTGCTGCCTGTTCACAGTAGCTACACTTTGTGGATAACTTTTTATCCTCTTCGATTTTATCCATAATTGGGAACACTTTTTGCTCTGCTACAAACATGTCTAAAGCGTGATCTATATGGCTTTCACAGCTGTACTTTTCCATTTTTTGATGTCTCCTTATTTTCCGAAATTTCCACAAACTTATTCACAAATCAGTCTATGTTATCCACAATCTATTGTAACAAAGTAATAGCATGTATGGAAGAAGTGCCTTTTACTCCCGATTTACTGTGCGGAATTAGTATTCACAATTTTCTAGTTATCCACAATATTTCATAAAAGTATTTTCTCCATCCTCATAAAAAAAGCGATGGAGATTGATTAGATCTCCATCGCTTTTCATCTTCTTTACAATGTATTACCGTTTGTTAATGTTAGTGATAGCTCGACTAATTTACCTTGACGGTACACTTTTAATGTTAGCTTATCACCAATTTTTTTGTCATTATATAAATGTTTACGTAAATCTATAGTTGTTTCGATTTTTTGACCATCCATCTCTACAATAACATCGTATTGTTGAACTCCTGCTTTTGAGGCTGGTGAGTTATTCATGACATCTGTTACAACAACGCCTGTTGTCACCTCTGCAGGTAATTTTAATGTTTGTTGCTGATAGAATGATGGCACATCTGTTAAATCTGCAAGTGAAACTCCCATTGTTGGACGTTTCATTTCTCCATTTTTCTCTAATTCCTCAATAATTGGAATAGCTGAATTAATTGGAATGGAGAAGCCTAAACCTTCAACTGAGGATTCAGCAATTTTCATGGAGTTAATTCCTACTAATTCTCCAGCTAAGTTTACAAGTGCTCCACCACTATTCCCTGGGTTAATCGCAGCATCTGTTTGCAATACTTCTTGTTGCCAATCTTCTGTGCCATCACCATTTAAGTCTACTGGTACAGAACGGTCTTTACCTGAAACAACACCAGTTGTCACAGAACCATAGAAGTCTAAACCAAGTGGGTTACCAATGGCAATCACTGTTTCACCTTGTTTTAATACATCCGAATTCCCGAATGTCGCAACTGTTTTAACATTTTTAGAGTTAATAGAAATAACTGCAAGGTCCGTCCAAACATCGTGACCCACTAATTGTGCAGGTTCTTTTGTTCCGTCTGGCATTGTGACCTCTAACTGCTTTGCCCCTTCAATAACATGGTTATTTGTGATGATAAAGGCTTTGTCACCTTCAATTTTATAAACGACACCTGAACCGCTTCCTGCTTCTTTTGTTGTCGTTGATGGTGGGCTCCAAAAACCTCCGCTTGTGACTTCTTGAATATTTGTGATACCAACAACTGCTTGTGAGGCTTTATCAACTGCAGTTGTCACATCTGTCGTTACTTCTGTAGCTACCTGATTAATTGTTGTGTTATTTTTTCCTGTATTACTTGTTGTTGTTCCAGGCATTTGATTGACAAGTCCCGGTAGCATAAGCCACACAAGTAAAGCACCTATAATGACACCGACCAGACCACTAAAGAAATAGCCGCCTTTACCTCCTCCACCTTTCTTTTTCATGCGCTTAGTCTGCATTTCTTGCTCCTCGCGCTCTAGTCTTTCTTGAAGAGGTGATTTCGGTACTTCATCATTTTTAAGGAAATCACTGTTTTTATCATCATCTTGGAAATAGCTCATGTTCGTCATCCTTTCCTTTGAGTGCTATCTAATTAGTTGTTACCCTAATCTTACGATTCAAACATTAAAATCAGATGAAAAACAAATAAAATAGGCATAAAAAAAGCTGCTCAATGCATTTTTTTATGCGTTGAACAGCTTCAAATTTTATCTAAATAGCCTATGATTAAACCGTCACCAATTTTGTTGGTTCTTCTGCATCCGTATCAAATAGATGAACATGCTCACCAACAAGGATGCCACAAGATTGTAAGGTTTGTGCGACACTCATACGTGCTAGCTCTTTCATATTATTATCTTTACTTAAATGTGAAAGATAAATATTGGTCGTCTTATCAAATACAACCTCACTCATTGCAATTGCTGCATCCTCATTAGACACATGTCCTACATCACTTAAAATACGACGTTTAATAGACCAAGGATAGCGTCCCATTTGTAGCATATTGACATCATGATTACTTTCAAAGACAAAAGAATCAGCGCCTCGAATAATTCCTTTCATACGATCACTGACATAGCCTGTATCTGTAATAATAACAAGCTTGCGATCATTTTCATGAAAAGTATAGAACATTGGATCTGCTGCATCGTGTGAAACAGCAAAGGATTCAACAGCTAAAGAACCAAAATGCTTCACTGTATCCATTTCAAATTCAAAACGTTGCTCTACAGGAATGTCCCCAATAAGCCCATCCATTGCCTGCCACGTTTTGGCGTTTGCGTAAATTGGTACATTATATTTCCGTGCCAGTACACCAATTCCTTTAATATGATCACTATGCTCATGTGTAACAAAGATACCACTGAGCTGCTTCATATTACGGTCGATTTTTGTAAATAACTGCTCCATCTTTTTCCCACTAAGACCCGCATCAACGATAAAAGCATGATCGTCATTCTCTACATAAATCGAATTCCCTGTACTGCCACTTGCTAAAACACTAAATCGCATTATTCAACTCCCCAGTCTTCTTCTTCGCTCTCTTGCTTGTCCTCCTGGATTTCGATGACTTTACCTTCTACTGCATTCACAAAGTACTCTTCTTTTGTCCCATCAGATAATTTCACTTGAACTTCCCATGTTGGCACCAATACCTGAGTACGTGTCAATTTAACAAGCGTTGAGTAACCTAGTTTCATTTGTGTAATGCGAGAATCTGGCTTGAGCGGTCCCTTTGCATACAAAGTTTGAATAATTTGAAGTGGAGGAATAACTGTTTCCTGCTGTTCCATTTCTTCAATATTATCAATCATTGTTTGCTCATACATTGTTACTTCGTTATTAGCATTCCATTTTATTTTTAATGAACCACTATAATAGAACATTCGATTGTTTGTCTTTTGGAAAAAAATTGCGACTCGTTCTTCGCGGTCTATTTTCCATAAAGCATAAGATGCACCTTCAATGATGTTTGCTAGGACAAAATCTGTAAAGCTTGCGTCATCACTTACATTACGTAATTTAACAGGCCTCATAAAAATAACACGAGCCTTTGTATTATTATCATCCTTAAATTTAACTTGCTGGTTACTATTATTAAATTCGGCTGGTGTGAATTTATGCACTTGAGCTGTCATATACGAAGCAGATTCAATATTATTTGGTAATGTGCCGTACGTAATATTATCATCCTTTAAACGAGCTTCTATTGTTCTTTCACCTGGTACCTCAATATCTTTTGCTTCATTATAGCGATTGACATAAAGTGAATACAAGAAGATGTTCAGTATTAAAAAAACGAATATAAAAATAGATTTTGTTCTATTCCAATCCATTTTTAACACCTCCTAATACTTCAGGAGTCAGTTTAGTCCATGTACCATTACGAATAACAAACCAACAAGGTTCAAATATAAATATATTCTGTTCTTGATTTTGTGTTAAATAATAGCCTAAGACGATTTCATCGATATCAGACAGAGGAATACTGTTAGCGCTTTTTAATCTCTCTGCGATCTCCGCACCTGATGCTAACTCTTTGATTTCTTTCTCCAATGATATATCCATATCCAATGAGAAGTATGGACGCTTATAATGGAAAATTCGACTATCTCCCCAAATCGTTGTCATTCGTGTAATGACATGATTGCTATAGACAGGGAAACCTTGCAAATACATTTGATAATCTATTTGATTTTTATTGGTATTGGATGAAGCATAGCGGAAATCTGCGGTAAATCCTCCATGCTCATTAATAAATTCAAAGCTATCCTTTAAAAGCTTGGATGGCTCGACTCTAATACTACTTTCTGCAGCAGGATAAACATAGTTTAATGATTTAAGATTTGTTTCTAAGGTCATTAACGACATACCATCTGTATATTTTTCAGAGGATGCACTTTCCACATTCCGCTGCACAATATTTGGATCTGGGAATAATACATTTTTAAATAGTTCTGGCGTAATATCCTCAATAAAATACGTATATTTTACAGATTCAATATTACTGTTCGCCAAATAAAGAGATGTATAGCCTTCTCTTTCTACTTCTTTAAAAACCTCATATTTTTTGGCAGGCTCTATGACTTCCTGTATAAATTGATTCATGTTTGGCACACTGACATGTGAGCGGAATAATGATTGGTTATTACCACTAATGTAATACAACATCAATTCTTTACTATTGTAATTACTCCAATCTATAATCATACGATTGAACGTTGTTTCTGGTAATTCCTTATCAGTGAACTGAAAGGTTGTGTTAAAAGCTGAAAAAGGAATCTCTCCTGTAAAAAATATTGTCATTCGATGATCTGCGCCAATAATTTGATTCACATAGTTTGCAGAAAGATTATTGTTTACAGACACCAAATCTAAAACATTCCAGCCTTTAAATACTTTCATCATGTCTTTCATAGCTGCATTAGAAACTGTGCCTGTAAACTCTTCTTCAGATCGGAAAATAGCCTTGTATGGTCGAATAATATCCTCCATATCCTTTTGAGGCTTAATTAAAATTTCCTCGCCCTCTGTTTTTTCAATATATTTATAATCAGGTGTATAGGTCCAAATTAAAAAAGTTAAAATCACACTCAGCATAACAAGTAGAAATAATACAACAGATTTAACTGGCTCTATATATTTCATTCCCACTCACCTGCCTCACCAAATTCATCTGCATCATATGGTAATGTGAAGAAAATTGTTGTACCCTGTCCTTCTTCACTTTCAGCCCAAATCTTACCGCCGTGTGCTTCAATCATTTCCCGCGCAATAGCTAGTCCCAAGCCTGTTCCTCCCATAGAACGAGCGCGTGCACGATCCACACGATAGAAGCGATCAAAAATACGGCCAACATTTTCTTTAGGAATGCCCATGCCATCATCTGAAATCATGACTTTCAACATGTCATCCTGTCCCGTAAAGCCAAAGCGAATATTGCCACCATCTGGAGAATATTTAATAGCATTGGAAATGATATTATCAATAACTTGTGTGATTTTATCCGTATCAATTTCTACATAAAAGGAGGTTTCAGGGAATAATCGTTCAAAATGTACCTTGTCAGACTTAGACATTTCAAATCGGTCTATAATGCGGTTAAAGAATGAATTAAATAAGACAATATCTTTATTCAACTCGTAATCTGAACTATCCATTCTTGATAACTGCAGTAAATCATTTACTAGACGAATCATACGCTCTGTTTCGGTTTGTGTCACATTTAAAAACGTAGGAGCAATATTTTCATCTTTCCATGCACCATCTGCAAGTGCCTCTAAATAACTACGCATTGTTGTTAATGGCGTTCTTAACTCATGTGATACATTCGATACGAATTCTCGACGATCCATTTCAATCTTTTCTTGCTCTGTTATATCGTGCAAAACAGTAATCAGACCATTAATAAAGCCTGTTTCTTTTTGAATAACAGAGAAATTAGCACGAAGTATATAGGGAGCATCTGCTGTACTGAAGTTTAAATTCACGGCATCATTCATATGAATTAAGTCTTCAAAACTATATTCCTGATCAATCCCCAATACAGAGGCGATAGGACGCCCTAATGTAATATCCCTTGAAATATGCAGTAATTCCAATGCAGGGTCATTGATGAGAATAATACGTCCCTTACGATCTGTTGCAATTACACCATCTGTCATATTACTCAGAACTGAATCTAGCTTTCGACGTTCAGCTTCTGTGGTCGATTGTGCTTCCTGCAAACGGTTGGTTAGATGATTAAAGGTAATGGCTAGCTGGCCGATTTCATCTGTACCATATACACGTACCTTTCGAGAATAGTTCCCCTTCGCCATTGCCTGAGCCTGCTTTCGCATATCAGCAATAGGCTGTGTAATCGTTCTTGCCACAAGAATACCTAAGAAGATGGTAATGACCAAGGACATTGCCGTACCACCAAGGAAAATCTGATTAATATCATTCATTTGTTCAAAAACTGATTCAATATTGGCTTCAATATAGAGTACACCAATGATTTCATCATCTGGTCCTGCACCCGCACGAATGGGATTCGCTAAAACCCACACACGATTTCTCGTCTTATTGTCCAGCTTAATAATATCAAACAGTGTTTCGGCAGATATCGCTCGACGTACAAGATCAGTATTAGAGCGCTGACCTATTAAATTCTGATTTTCAAGCTCAGATGTTGCAAGTATTCTTTGTCTATCGTCAATGACACGAATTTCTAAAATATCACCATTTGAAACATCCCTTAAACCAGTAGAAAACTCCATAACAATTGACTTTAGGCTCTCCTCTAGTTTAGGCATGCTTTCATCGCGTTCCTTTAAAATTTCCTCACGAAGACTATATTGCATCAAGTCAACTCGCTGAAAAATGGAATCTTGGAAGTTGCTCTTCAAATTTCTTTCTAATTCACGAGCGAAATAGATACCGATAATTTGTAAAGCAAGCAATATTAATAAAATATAAATCAGCACTAGTTTGACATGAATGGATTTAAAGAAGCTCACTTTCTGCATTCCTATTACTCCTGTTCAGGATTTCGTAAATAATAACCTACACCACGTCGTGTGACAATCCAAGCGGGATGACTAGGATTATCCTCAATTTTTTCACGTAAACGGCGAATTGTTACATCAACAGTTCGTACATCACCAAAGTAATCATAGCCCCATACTGTTTGTAGGAGGTGCTCCCGTGTCATTACTTGTCCAATATGTTTCCCTAAATAATGAAGTAACTCAAATTCTCGATGTGTCAATTCAATTGCTTCATCACGCTTCATTACTAAATAAGCATCTGGTTGAATAACAAGCGAACCTACGACAATCTCATTCGACTCCTCCTCAGCCTCTTCTGCTGCTGGAGCGACTACTTGTAAACGGCGCATATTGGCCTTTACACGTGCAATCAGCTCTCTTGTACTAAATGGCTTTGTGACATAATCATCTGCACCCATCTCTAATCCTAATACTTTATCAATTTCAGAGCCTTTAGCTGTTAGCATAATAATCGGAAAATCATATTTTTTACGTACTTCTCTACAAACTTCCATCCCATCACGCTTTGGCAGCATAATATCTAAAAGCATTAAATCTGGTTGCTCTTCCTCTACTTTCTTTAATGCCTCATCACCATCATAAGCACAAATAACTTTATAGCCTTCTTTTATTAAATTAAATTGCAAAATATCTGCGATTGGTTTCTCATCATCAACAACTAAAATTGTTTTATTCATACATACTCTCCCTTTCGCTTCTTATCTATTCTTAAACAATGTGTATTTGTAAATTCACTACTCTTAACTCTATCATGCTTTCGGATTCTATGCATTAATCGATATTCAATCCCTCTAATACTGTGACAAAAAGCGATGTAATTCAACAATTATTTCTCGGGAAATAATAGAAAAAGACAGTCCATTATTCGGACTGCCTTCTATTCAACATGTTTTATCGGCCTACATAAGATAACGGATTTTCTAATGAACCGTTCTTTTCAACTTCAAAGTGCAAATGTGTACCTGTCGAATTTCCAGTGGAACCCATAATACCAATCACAGAACCTTTTTCCACTACTTGTCCGACTTCAACATTAATTGAAGATAAATGTCCATAAAGTGTTGTAAAACCATTATTGTGATTAATAACAATACGATTACCATAGGTGCCAGAAGTGCCAGCAGCAACAACTACACCATTATCAGCAGCTAAGATATTATAATTACTTGGTCGAGCGATATCAATACCACGATGGAAGGCTCCCCAACGTTCACCCATACCACTTGAAATATAGCCCCCGACTGCTGGCCATGCAAATTCTCCAGTTCCACGTGAAGAAATAACCTTTGTACCAACTACTTCAATTTCATCTACTGGTTGTTGAAGTATTTTTTCCTCTAAGGCAACTTTTGATGTCTGTGTACCATTTTCAGATGTTAATGCATAAGTTGTTTCTTTTTTTCCATTAACACCTTCTTGCTTGATGACCTTTTCACCTTTATACATTGTAGGATCTTCTTCAATTACTTTTTTAAACGGAATGACTTCTGCAACTTTCTTTTCCTTTTTTACTTCAAGTGTCACAAATGGCTTTGCTACAGTAACATTTAATTCTTGTCCAATTTGTAAAACTGTATCTACTGTGATATCCGGATTTAGAGCTAGTAGTTCACTTGTTGTTAAATTATGTTTTTTAGCAACTGACCCTAACACGTCTCCTGATTCAATTTTATATGTTTCTTGCTCAAGATAGCCTGTCATTAAAAACTTCACGGCTTGCTCAGGTGATAATATATCAGTGGGTGTCACTTTTTGTGATAACCCTGAAACTCCTTGTTTAAAGGAAACATTTAGAAGTCTAGACTCACCATCTTTTAATTCTGGTAGATTATTGCTAGCTTGGCGTTTTGATAAGTTATCTAATTCTTGCTGAGAAACATATTGTAGCTTTAACATTTGAACAGTTTTCTCATAAGCTTCCGTATTCTTTAGTGATACTACTGGTTTGTGATTTACTAATAATGTAAAGGCATCTGATTTGGCCACTAAAGATTGCTTAAGTTTTGATAATGTTTCTGCATCTTTTGTTTCATTTGTAAATACTTGTTCTGGGATTATTTTAACAGCTGAGCTAGCATCAATGGATAAACCTTTGAATTGCTGACTTGCCACTTTTTCTTTTGATGCAATTATTTCTTGAATTGCTTTCTCATCAGATACTGCACCAATATATTCATTCCCCACATATACGTGGTAAATTTTATTTAAGTTTTCTTTGTTATATTCCTTAGCAAATCCCATGTTAATCGTTAGGCTTGTCATTAAAACTACAATGATTGAAGCCTTTTTAAAAGAAGAAAAATTGTAGGTGAATCTATTGTTTTCTTCTTTTCTTTTCCAAAACGAATTCATCAATAAAGCCCCTTCCAACTTTACCCTACTGTAGGATGATTTACCCACAAGGATTTTTTGCACCCCTATAATGTACCATAAAGAAAATGACGTTTGAACGATTTCACTCTTTTGTAATGTAAATGTATTATTTATCTACTTATTGTTACATAGAATATATTTTATATAGTTTATAAATACTGTAATTTTATTCATATATTGGTTCTTAAAATTCAATTTAACTATCATCGGTATACTATTCTCAAATTTTTTCAAGTGAATTTTGACTTAATACTTTTTACTTTTTTAATATTCCGATAAAATATATATAGAAGGTACACTATTTGATTGGAGCGATTAAATTGAGTGATTCACAAACCTCTGAGATCACAACAAAAATGTTGAGACCTCAGAAAAATAGCATACGTAAAGTTTTTGCAAGAATTATTATGGTTTCGCTAGGCGCGATTATAATGGCATTGGGCTTGGAACTGTTTTTAGTACCCAACCACATTATGGATGGTGGCATCGTAGGTGTTTCCATTATCACATCTCATTTATTAAAATTACCCCTTGGTATTTTCATCTTCATTTTAAACTTACCTTTTATTTTTTTAGGCTATAAACAAATTGGTAAAACCTTTGCATTGTCCACAGGTCTAGGTATTACCGTACTCTCATTTTCAACACTCGCCTTACATAATATCCATCCATTTACGGAAGACACATTATTGGCAACAGTCTTTGGAGGAATGATTTTAGGAGTTGGTGTCGGAATTGTCATTCGTTATGGAGGTTCATTGGATGGAACTGAAATATTAGCTATTTTAGCTAATAGCAAAACACCTTTTTCAGTTGGTGAAATCATCATGTTCTTCAATATCATTATTTTTACGGTGGCAGGATTTATTTTTAATTGGGAGCAAGCCATGTACTCCATCATTGCATACTATATTGCCTATAAAATGATTGATATTGTTATTCAAGGATTGGAAGAATCTAAATCGGTTTATATCATAAGTGATGACATTGATGAAATTGGACAAACGATTATGGATCGACTTGGTCGTGGCGTTACTTTCCTTCACGGAGAGGGAGCTTATACGGGGAATGACAAGAAAGTCATATTTACCGTTATTACTCGTTTAGAAGAATCTAAATTGAAAACAATCGTCGCTGAAATAGATGACAATGCTTTTCTAGCCATCGGTAATATCGCCGAGGTAAAAGGTGGTCGCTTTAAGAAGAAAGATATTCACTAAAAAAGGGCATGCCGCATTTGGCACGCCCTTTTCATTTTATTTTATTATGCTTCCCAAACGTCCACTAACACGTTTGTTTGCTCACGTGCAGGTCCAACAGAGAAAGTAGCAATTTGAATGCCCGTTAGTTCGCTGATACGCTCCACATAGCGGCGTGCATTTTCAGGTAGCTCTTCTAAAGTTCTGCAGCTTGTTACATCCTCAGACCAGCCTGGAAGCTCCTCATAAATCGGCTCACATTGTTCAATAATATGAAGGTTTGCTGGATACTCTGTGATTGTTTCACCTTTATAGTTATAGGCTGTACAAATTTTTACTGTTTCTAAGCCCGATAAAACATCGATAGAGTTAAGAGCAAGATGAGTAATGCCACTTACACGGCGTGAGTGACGAACAACGACTGTGTCGAACCAGCCTACACGACGTGGACGACCTGTTGTTGTACCATATTCGCGACCAACCTCACGAATTTGTTGACCTACTTCATCGAACAACTCCGTTGGGAATGGCCCATCTCCTACTCGAGATGTATAGGCCTTAGATACACCAATAACGCTTGTTACGCGTGATGGCCCAACACCTGCACCAATCGCTACTCCCCCAGCAACAGGATTTGAAGATGTTACATATGGATACGTACCTTGATCGACATCAAGTAAAATTCCTTGTGCACCTTCGAATAGCACTTTACCGCCCTCATCAAGGACATCGTTCAAAATTTTAGACGTGTCCGTAACATACTTAGCAATTTCTTGTCCGTAACCATAGTATTCCTCGAAAATTTCTTCGAATGTTACGCCTTCAACTTCATAGAATTTCTCAAATAACTTATTTTTAATGGCTAAATTATGACGTAGTTTTTCCTCAAAGATTTCCTTATCAAGTAAGTCAGCCATACGGATCCCAATACGTGCTACTTTATCTTGATAACAAGGTCCAATACCTTTACAAGTTGTGCCGATTTTATTGTCTCCACGACTTTCTTCATCTGCAATATCTTGTTTAATATGATAAGGCAAAATCACATGTGCACGATTAGAAATACGTAGATTATCTGTATTAATACCACGCTCTTGTAAACCTTTAAGCTCTGTTACTAATGATTTTGGATTCACAACTAATCCATTACCAATTACTGAAGTTTTATCTTTATAGAAGATCCCTGATGGAATTAAATGTAATTTATAAGTTTCACCATCAATTTTAATGGTATGTCCTGCATTATCTCCACCGGCAAAACGAGCGATGGCATCGGCTTTGTGCGAAAGAAAATCCGTAATTTTACCTTTTCCTTCGTCTCCCCACTGTGTTCCTACAACTACTACTGATGTCATAATCAGCACCTCCGTTAGATACCTTTGTATCTCAATTTTCAAGCCTCAATTATTGTAACAATGATAGAAACAACTCGTCAATAAAAAATAGCGAAAAAACACGAACATAAAATCAAAAAATCTGATTCAACGTTCGTGTTTAATAACAGAATGGTATGAATATTATCGAACATTCAGATTAATTTATTCTAAGGGTAATATTTCATTACTAATAGGCAACTTATCTGAATGACGAGTAACTTGACTAATCACGTGGCGGTGGAGGTGGCATTTGTGACCAATCCACATTAATGAATTTATTGAATTCTTTTTTAAAGGCCAATGTAACAGTTCCTGTTGGACCATTACGTTGTTTCGCAATGATAATTTCGATCATATTTTTATTCTCAGATTCTTTATCGTAATAATCATCACGGTATAAAAACGCAACAATATCAGCATCTTGCTCAATACTTCCCGATTCACGTAAGTCACTCATCATTGGCCGTTTATCTTGTCGTTGCTCAACACCACGAGATAACTGTGATAACGCAATAACAGGTACCTTTAATTCACGGGCTAATCCCTTTAAGGAACGGGAAATCTCTGATACCTCTTGCTGACGGTTTTCTCCTGGCTTGCCGCTCCCCTGAATCAACTGTAAATAATCAATTAAGATCATTCCTAGTCCATTCTCCTGAGCTAAACGACGACATTTTGCACGGATTTCATTGATACGTACACCTGGAGTATCATCAATAAAAATCCCTGAATTCGATAAACTACCCATTGCCATAGTTAGTTTACCCCAATCTTCTGTAGTTAAAGCACCTGTACGTAAAACTTGTGCATCTATATTTCCTTCTGCACAAAGCATACGCATGACCAGTTGCTCTGCACCCATCTCTAAAGAAAAGATTGCAACATTTTCACGAGCTTGTACAGCAACACTTTGCGCAACATTCAATGCAAAGGCTGTTTTCCCTACAGATGGACGAGCAGCAACAATGATTAAATCGTTGCGTTGAAAGCCTGCAGTAATGTTATCTAAATCACGAAAGCCAGTCGGGATACCCGTTACTTCTCCCTTTTGTGATTGCAGTTGCTCAATATTATCGAAAGTTTCCACTAGCACATCTTTAACATGCTTAAAGTCACCTGCATTCTTTCGATTGGCAACCTCCATCATTTTCTTCTCTGCCTCGCCTAATAATGCCTCTACTTCGTCTTCACGTGTATAGCCGTCCTCGACAATTTTCGTAGCCACTCGAATCAATCGACGTAAGAGGGCCTTTTCCTCAACGATTTTGGCATAATGAGCGACATTGGCAGCTGTAGGGACAGCATTGGCGAGCTCTAGTAAATAAGAAAGCCCGCCAACGTCCTCAATCTCTTTTTTAGCTGATAATTCTTCTGTAACTGTTACAACATCTATCGCTTTTCCTTGATCACTCAAGCGCAACATCGTTTCGAAAATTTTCTTATGGGCATTTAAATAAAAATCATCTGCCAATAAAATTTCTGATGCTGTTATTAATGCCTGTGGCTCAAGGAAGATAGCACCGATAACCGATTGCTCCGCCTCCCGGTTATGCGGTGGAACGCGGTCCATCATCGGTTCACTCATGGATTGTCGCTCCTTATTCTTCCGTTACATGTACTTTTAACGTTGCTGATACTTCATGATGTAGTTTTACAGGAACATTTGTAAAGCCAAGTGAACGAATCCCATCAGGTAAAGTCATTTTACGTTTGTCAATTTTAATGCCGTGCACTTTTTGTAATGCATCAGCAATTTGCTTTGTAGATACTGAGCCAAATAAGCGGCCACCATCACCTGATTTTGCTTTTAGCTCAACTGTTAGTGCTTCTACTTTTTCCTTTAATGCTTGTGCTTCAGCTAATTCGGCAGCAGCATTTTTGGCCTCTAATTTCTTTTGCCCCTCTATTTGGCTTAAAGCTTGCGCATTTGCTTCCGCTGCATAGCCATTCTTGATTAAGAAATTTTGTGCATAGCCATCAGCTACGTTTTTAATTTCACCTTTTTTTCCTTTTCCTTTAACGTCTTTTAAAAATACTACTTTCATTAGTCAGAACTCCCTTCAAAGACCTCATTTATGGCCTCTTCTAAATGTTTTTTCACACCATCGATGGATTTAGCATCTATTTGGCAGGCAGCATTCGTTAAATGTCCACCGCCGCCAAGCCTCTCCATAATTAGCTGTACATTGACCTCGCCAAGTGATCGTGCACTTATACCAATTTTGCCATCTGCCCGATGTGCAATGACAAAGGATGCACTAACATCCTTCATCGTTAGTAAAATATCGGCTGTTTGCGCAATTAAGACAGAGTCATACACTTTTGATTCCTCACCTACAGCAACAGCTACTCCTGGTTTTACGAACTTAACTGTTTGCACAATTTTGGAGCGCTCTATATATGTGTCCACGTCCTCCTTCAAGAGACGTTGGACCAATACTGTATCGGCACCATTTGTTCGTAAGTAAGAAGCTGCTTCAAATGTACGTGCTCCTGTTCGAAGTGTAAAGCTTTTGGTATCAACGATAATACCCGCTAGTAATGCAGTAGCTTCTAGCATATTAATTTTTGCACGTTTCGGCTGATATTCTAGTAACTCTGTCACTAGCTCTGCTGTGGACGACGCATATGGCTCCATATAAACGAGTGTAGGATTTTCAATAAAGTCCTCACTTCGACGATGATGGTCGATTACAACCACCTTTTCAGCTAATTTCAATAGGTGTGCATCAATTACTAAATTAGGCTTATGTGTATCAACAATAACGAGCAACGATTTCTCAGTCATTTTACCAGCGGCTTCCTCTGGTGTAAGGAAATTTTCATAGAAATCTGATTTACTCTCTATTTCATTCATTAATCGTGTAACGCTACCATTTAATTCATCAAAATTGATAATGACATAGCCCTTTACATCATTCATTTGTGCCATTTTACGTACACCTACAGAAGCACCAATGGAGTCCATGTCAGGATTTTTATGTCCCATAACAAACACTTGGTCACTGTCTTGAATTAAATCGCGTAATGCATGTGAAATAACGCGCGCTCTAACACGTGTACGTTTTTCGACTGGATTTGTTTTTCCACCATAGAATTTAAGTTTTCCAGTAGGTTGCTTTATCGCCACTTGGTCTCCACCCCGTCCTAATACAAGATCAAGACTGGACTGTGCCAACTCACCAAGCTCCACTAATGAGGATGATCCAGCTCCTACACCAATACTTAATGTTAATGATAAATTCTTTTGAGCTGTTTTTTCTCGAATGGTATCTAATATAGCAAATTTTTTCTTTTCTAGCTCCGTTAAAATGGATTCATTTAATACTGCTAAGAAACGATCTGATGATATTCGTTTGACAAATACACCATGCTCTGCAGCCCATTCATTGACAATTGAAGTAACCATTGTGTTGGTTAAACTACGTGGTTGATCGTCCATGGCTTGCGTGATTTCATCGTAATTATCGACAAACAATATAGCGATTACTGTACGGTCTGCATAGTATTGCTTTTCAATGGCAATCTGTTCAGTTATATCAAAGAAATACAGTAGTCGTTCCTCTTTTTTATAATAAACACGATATTTCCGATCACGTAGTGTAATCGTCGCCTCATTAGTCTCCTCGGTCTTCATTAATACATAGATGTCATCAGATATATTTACAATACCTTCTCCAACTAATGATTCCATATTTAAAATGCCTTGCATATATGGATTAGACCATTCGATTTCATACTGCTCATTAACCAGCAGTATCCCAATTGGCATTTCAAGCAGTGCCTCTTCCCCTACTTTTTTCATACGGAAGGAGATAGATTCAATGTGCTTTTCTGTTACCTCAAAAGCTATCTTCTCTACTTTCCATGTGTAGGCCATCAGTAAAACAAAACCTACACCATAACCGATGCCTATCCCGATATTCCAAATACATAGAAGCACGAACGTCACAGTTCCAAATATGGAAAGAACAAAAAGCGGATAGCGAATTGGTCGTTTTCTAAATGTCCCCATTACAATCAGCCCCTTATTCTTTAGTCTTCCCCTTTACAAGTGAACGTACGTCAAAACCTAAATCAACAATACCGAGTAAGATCATAAAGGATGATAATGGAATTGCTAATAAAGTTGCTACCCATTTAACTCCATTTGGCATCCCCTTTTTAGAGATAAAATAATGGATAAAAGATATTCCTTGTAAAATCAGTAACAACCATAAAATATAAGAAACATTTAATACAATAATATCTAGCGTAGAGCCAGCCTCAGGACGCATGAATAAATTAATACATAAAACAATCATGTAATACCATAAAATAGAGCGTGGTAATCTCATATTTTGGAATGGAGCAAATTTTGGAACATCTACCCCTAGTCGTTTTAGAGCTGGTAAATTGACTGTAATGATAATAAATGCAGCAAAAAATGCTGAGATTGTTATCGTTGCAGGCATAGTCAGTTCAATTGTTTTAAACATTGCCTCAAGCTGCTCTGGATTAATGGCTACTTGGCCTGTTACATTCTTCGCAAATTCATTAGATTGCTCATAATTTTTACGTGCCATCTCTAAACTCATGCTTATGAAGTCAATCCCTGAAAGCTTTACATAAGCAACATAAACAATTGCCATCGAAAGGAGATTAGCAATCCCCGTTGACATAAATAAATAAAGCTTACTCTTCTTCAAATAAATGGCGTTACCCATAACGACACCTACTAGCCCTAAAATAAAGGCAAATGGCAGCATGGATATTCCACTCGTTATAGTGGTTAGGATACAGCCTACTATTGCTACGAGTATTGATGTGGAACGCTTGTAATTTGCGCTATACCAAGCAATCGGTAGTGGAGCGAATAATAAAGCTACTATAAAGATGAATGGTACATATGCAGAAATTAGCATCAAAATTGTAAAAAGTGCAACCATCATTGAGCCTTGTACAAGCGCTTTTGTTTGATTATTCGGCATTGAAAACCTTCCTTTTTTTCAGTCAAACTTACTACCCTTTATTGTACCATTTTTTCATAGTATTGAACAAAAATCACTTAGATCACTATGTACATTGTCATTATTTTTTCAATTTTAATTCGAACTTTTACCTAACTAGTTGATAATTTTCCTTTTAACCATAACAAAAAACCAGCATACCCGATACGAATATCGTAATATGCTGGTAGTTAAAATTGATGTAAGGTCAGTTACCTTAACGTCATCAATCTTATTTATCATCTGCTACGAATGGAAGTAATCCCATGACACTAACTAATTTAACTAAATTCAACATAAACTCCGTACCCAACAATACTACCAAGAGTAATAAGTTTCCTCGTCAATGTTTGGTTTCTAATCTACACTGTAGATTTTTCTACTAGTTCTTCTTTTCTCCAGTTAACTTAATTCTTTGTACAGTAGTATTACATCTCGATTATTTTAATTAAGCTTTAATGAAATAGAATTTGATTTTAAAGAATTTGATTCTTGAGTTACAGCAATATCTTGTTGTTCAGAGCTTCCATCTGTATATTTTATAATGACTTTGATTATTATGTCGTCATCTATTACCAAATTGCCATCATGAGGAATTGCAATTGAATATTGATATTTATCCTGTTCATTATACTCAACTGTATAGGTATTTCCAATTTCCTTTGTACCGTTGTATATATCTGAACCAGGCGAACTTCCAATCATAAATATCTTTTCTGATAATAACCAGTCTTTGTCTGCATATTCTTTAGCTGTAAGTGTAACATCCTCTATAAACTTGCCTTTGCTAATGGTATAAGTGACTGAGTCGATATGTTCTCCACTTATATTTAGCATAAGCTTTGTAAAGATTAAATTACCTACATCTCCAGTTATATCAGTTGTACTACCTCTAGCTTCAGTTGATAATTCAAAAGTAGCTTTATCTGATGAAAGTTTGGTATTTGGCTGATTCCCATCATCACTCAATGCATAAGCTGTGATTGTAAAATTTGCGACTTGAAAGTTTCCATTATTATCGAAAAACGGAATACCTATCATAATTAACAATAGGAATCCAAATGCACAAGCTACAGAAATCCGCCTTTTAAAATTTTTCTTTTCTATAATATTGCAATTCTTTTTCACACGATTTTTCATAGTTTTTGGCATTTCAATAGTATTAACAGCTTCTTTAATCTTATCAAAGTTCATCATTCATTCTCCTTTCGATATTTTTCTCGAATAAGCTCTCTTCCACGTTGTAATCGCTTTTTAACTGCTGAAGTAGTAATGCCAAGTATTTTTGCTATTTCATCTACTTTATAGCCCTCTACATAATAAAGTAACAAGACAATCTTATGTTTATTTGGCAATCTCATAAGATGTTCAATTAAACCATAGTTTTCATCATCCTTACAATATAGTTGTAAATCATTGATATCCATATGTTTACGAATAATATTGTACCTTCTCATATTCTTGCAGCGATTTGTAGCAATAGTAATCAACCATGCTTTCTCATGTTCTGAATCGTTAAATGGTGGAGATTTAGTTAGATAGGTAATAAAAGTGTCTTGTACGACATCCTCTGCATCATTCTCATTGCATAGAATAACAAGACACATTCTAAAAAGCATATTTCCATATTTATCAACAATTCGTTCTATATCTAGTTCGTTCGACCAAACTAATTGTTGCAACATCCATCAACTCCTTTCACTTATAACACACATGAAGTTACCATTTGGTGACATTTTAAATATAATAATTTTAGAAAATAATCTTACCTAAAAACTAATCGATGCATAAAAATTGGAAAAATATTTTCCAATAGTCTTCTATCCGAATCTAATCTTATTATATTGTGTAATTAGAATGTCATTTTAGGTACCTATCGTTGATCCTTTGCTATATCTATCGTTCTCTTAAATAAAACAAGCCCACCGAATAGGTGAGCTTGAAATAATTTTACATTTGATAATTTATTCAACCCAAGCAGATATGATCCACTGAATGCTTCATAATAATAGGTTGCTGGTACATTGCTGTGAGTTGAATAAGTTTGAGGAGAAGGGATATCCACGTCCTTATAAAGATAGAAACCGAAAGGAGAGATTGAGTCATCTGGATAATCATCTCCTGCTAAAGATAGATTTACTTCCCCAACAATATTAGTTTCAAATTTCTCGCTTTTTTTCCTTTATAGCAACAATATTTGAGAAAACAGTATAAATAAAAAAAAGCACCACAAAGGTTATGAAAACCTTGTTGTGCTTTTATTAATAAATAAATTTTATTTATCTTCTGCTACGAATGGAAGTAATCCCATGATACGAGATACTTTGATAGCTGAAGTTAATTTACGTTGGTACTTAGCGCTAGTGCCAGTTACGCGACGTGGTAAAATTTTACCGCGCTCAGAGATGAATTTTTTTAATAAATCTACATCTTTATAGTCGATATGCGTAATGTTATTAGCAGTGAAGTAGCAAACTTTACGGCGTTTGCGGCCTCCGCGACGTGGTGCCATAGTGTGTCTCCTCCTTATCTTTTTTTATCATTTAGAAGCATTAGAATGGAAGATCATCCTCAGATACTTCTATTGGCCCTTTGCTATTCGCAAATGGATCCTCATCTACACGTGTATAATTCGGCTGATTCATAGGTGGTTGATTTTGCTGATACGAATCGCCGCCATAGGAACCCTGCCCTGGCATAGCGCCACTAAACTGTTGTTGTGGTTGACCACCGCCATATGACGGTTGGTTATTACCGTAAGTTTGTCCACCATATTGAGGAGCAGGAGCACCGCTACCATTACGGGGTTCTAAAAACTGTACGCTATCCGCCACGACATCTGTTGTGTATACTCGCTTACCATCTTGTCCTTCATAACTGCCTGTCTGGATACGACCTTCTACCCCAATTAAACTTCCTTTTCGCATGAAGTTCGCTAGGTTTTCAGCCTGTTTACGCCAAGCAACACAGCTAATGAAATCAGCTTCGCGTTCACCTTGTTGATTTGAGAATGCACGGTTTACAGCTACTGTAAATCTTGTAGACGCAACTCCATTCGGTGTATAACGTAGCTCAGGATCTTTTGTTAGTCTTCCAACTAATACGACACGGTTAATCATCAGAATACAACCTCCTTTTCAGCGTTTTGTAAAAAATTAATTATTAAGCTTCTTCGCGAACTGCAATGTGGCGAATGATGTCTTCGCTGATGTTAGCAAGACGTGTATACTCGTTGATTGCATCTGAAGTAGCGTTTACTTTTACGATTTGGTAGTAACCTTCGCGGAAGTCTTGAATTTCATAAGCTAAGCGGCGTTTGCCCCACTCTTTTGATTCGATGACTTCTGCACCGTTAGAAGTTAACATTTCGTTGAAACGTTCAACTAAAGCTTTCTTCGCTTCGTCTTCAATGTTCGGACGTACGATGTACATTAATTCGTATTTTCTCATCTGTTTACACCTCCTTATGGACTTAGGCTCTCCTAATTAAGGGAGCAAGGAGCAAGTAATTAATTATTACTCACATCAATGAATTGTAACATATAGGTACATGTCTTTCAAGTCACAAACTAATAATTCGTTATATAATGGCAGTATATTTCATTATCTATGAAAGGAGTGCCTTCATGTTAACCAACGATAAGGAGCCTATCGTTATTGAATTAGATTTAAAGAAGTTAATGATCGACAATTTTGTGATTACAAGTGGTCTTGTCATATTATTTATTGCCATTCAATATATTTGCTTTAAAGATTTCCATTTTTCTTTTTGGAAGATGATTGGTGGCACAGCACTATTTGTTGTGCTGTATATAATTTTTATTATCCTACACGAGGCTTTTCATTTAATTGGCTTTATGATTTTTGGCAGAGTTCCCTTTAAAGCTTTAAAATATGGCATAAATTTAGAGCAAGGTATTGCCTATGCAACTACTGAGCAACCTCTCCCCAACCATGCTATGAAAAAAGCTTTATTACTGCCATTCTGGACGACTGGGGTACTTCCAACCATTGTTGGGTTTTATCTTAACAGTACTGTTTTAATATTGATAGGGGCGGTGTTAATAGCTGGAGCTGTAGGCGATTTTGCCATGTATAAAGAGCTACGCAAATATCCACGTAATGCTATCGTACAGGATGATCCTAAATTACCAAAGCTGTATGTTTATTTATTGCAGGAAAAGGATCATCATTAAAATAAGACTACATAATTAAATAGAATCTGTAGATTAGAAATGAACAACTACAGATTCTATTTATACTTTAAGGAGTTAAAAATCCATGCTGGGCTGCTGTATATAAATTTCTCCAAATACGGTTAATCGTAGATGTTTCTGTAATAGCATCCATACCGAGACTGCGTATTAAATTATTCGCTATCTCTAAGCAAGCAGCAGCAATATCCTTAGCCAATTGAGTAAATTGTGATAATTCCTCTTCCGTTAATTGTTCACCTTTTTGATGCTGTTGCCAAAAGACAGATAATGTTGCATAAAACTGTTCCTCGCATTGCTTGAAACGTTTATGCTGCTGCATCCATAAAAATTGGAAGGCTCCAATTCGTTCAGTTCTGCTTCCATCATGATTTCGTTGCTTCATTAAAGCAAAAGCTTCTTCTAAAAAATTCTCTGTCATCCCAAGACAAACGCCTAAAAAAGAAGCCTCTGCAAAAGTGGTAAATGGAAAGCTATGTACTGAATTGCCATAATCATTTCTGATGACCCCTAATTGAAAAGTAGCTTCCTGTGGTACCCAAACATTGTTTACACGGATTGTATGACTAGCTGTTGCCTTTAAACCCATTGCAGACCAATCATTCAAAATTTCTACATCATGTGGATTTACTGAGCAGCTAATAATTTTTTCGGTTTTGATACCATCTTCTTCAATTAAACAATTCATCGTAAATGTTGATGCATAATTAGCACCACTACAATACTTCCATTGCCCTGTTACATAATAGCCTCCAATTGTTTTTACAGCTATCCCTGTTGGATATCCACTACCTGCTATAACTGCTTCTTTAGGAGAATAGATTTTTTCACAAATTTCCTTACTGAATGTTGGAATAAATGCGTTTCCACCTGTACCAATAGTAATGAGCCATCCAAAATTGCCATCAAGTGCAGACATCTGTTGAAATATCTTTACACCTTCTACTAAATTTAAATCCATACCACCTAATTCTCTTGGAGTGAACAACTTGAATAATCGTTGTTCATAAATATAATCTAAGACATCTTGTGGTAGCATCCCCAGTTGCTCAAACTCTAAACCACGTTCCTTAATTTGCACAGGATTCATTCATAAGTCGCCTCCATACATTAAAAATTCTGATAACTAAGCAATCGAAAAAGGGCAACCATTTTAGATTGCCCTTGTAAGTTTTTTATACATTAAAGCGGAATAACATAATATCGCCATCTTGTACTTCATATTCTTTACCTTCAAGACGTACTTTACCAGCTTCCTTAGCCGCTGCTTGCGAACCTGCCTCAAGAAGATCATCATATGCCACTGTTTCTGCACGAATAAAGCCACGCTCAAAGTCAGTATGAATAATACCTGCACATTGAGGTGCCTTCATTCCTTTACGGAACGTCCAGGCACGTACCTCTTGTACACCTGCAGTGAAGTAAGTAGCTAGTCCTAATAAGTCATAAGAAGTACGAATTAGTTGATCTAAACCAGATTCTTTAATTCCTAATTCTTCTAAGAACATAGCTTTTTCTTCATCATCTAACTCAGAAATTTCTTCTTCGATTTTTGCACAAATAGTAATGACCTGTGCACCTTCAGCGGATGCATACTCACGTACTTTTTTCACATACTCGTTGTTGTCTGCATCTGCTACTTCATCTTCTGAAACGTTTGCTACATAAAGCATTGGTTTAATTGTTAGCAGATGAAGACCTTTAATTACCTTTATTTCATCATCTGATAGCTCAGCTGCTCTAGCTGGTTTACCGTTTTCTAGTTGCTCTTTTATTTTTAGAAGCACTGGCTCCTCTATCATAGCCTCTTTATCTTTTTGTTTCGCCATTTTGCTAACTCGTTGTAAACGTTTATCCACAGATTCTAAGTCAGCTAGTGCAAGCTCTAGATTAATAACTTCAATATCGTCAATTGGATCTACTGCACCAGAAACGTGAGTAATGTTTTCGTCTACAAAACAACGTACTACCTGACAAATTGCGTCTACTTCACGAATATGAGCTAGGAACTTATTTCCTAATCCTTCCCCCTTGGAAGCACCTTTAACAATCCCAGCGATATCTGTAAATTCAAATGCAGTTGGCACAGTTTTTTTCGGTACCACTAATTCTGTTAATTTATCTAAACGTGCATCAGGTACTTCAACTATACCAACGTTTGGATCGATCGTTGCGAATGGATAGTTTGCAGCCAATGCGCCCGCTTTTGTTATTGCGTTAAATAATGTTGATTTTCCAACGTTAGGTAAACCAACGATTCCAGCTGTTAATGCCATGGATGGACACAACCTTTCTATACTCAGTTCAAATTTTCTCTCTTATAACCTTATCTATTATATTGATTCACCCAGAAAAAGTCTAATATGCCTGATGTTACGACTCTTCCGCAGAAAATAAAACCTTTTTCATTTTTTTCTCAAATTCACGACGTGGAATCATGACACTATGCTGACATCCTTCGCATTTGATACGTACATCCGCCCCCATACGAATAATTTTCCATTTATTAGTACCGCATGGATGTTGTTTTTTCATTTCAACAATATCGTTTAAACCAAATTTTTTTGCCTCCATCTTACACACTTCTCCCCTCATCTTTGCCATAGAACATCATTTTTGGATAGACCATTGGTATATTATTTTCTTCAAAGAGTTTCGTAATATCGCGGCGTATGGTACGTGCTACTCCATATTGTTGCTGCGGTAATGTTTCAGCAGCTATACGAATGGTTACTTCTGTCCCTTTCACATTTTGCACACCTAGAAATACCGGAGCTGCAATTAATTCTTTATGCATCTTAGGCAATGTCTCTAAATACTTATTAATAACCCCTTCTGCTTTCTCAAAATCAGCATCCGTGGCCATTTGTAAATCTATAAAAATTTTGGAGTTGTTAACAGAATAATTGACGACTTCGCCTATGGCACCATTGGGAATGATGAACTGTTCACCAGTAGCACCATTAATTTTTGTTGTACGTAAGCCAATTTCTACAACTGTACCTTCTGCAGCATTTATTTTTATATAATCGCCTACACCAAACTGGTCTTCAAAAATAATAAAGAATCCAGTAATAACATCCTTTACTAAGCTTTGAGCACCAAAACCTATTGCTAAACCAACAATTCCTGCACCCGCTAATAAACCTGCTACCTTTATATTTAAGGAAGAAAGTATACCAATGATTGCAGAGAAATAAACGACATAGGAAATCACGCTTTGTAATAATCTTGAAATTGTTCGTTGGCGTCGCTCTGAGTGGCTCAATGGTGAACGCATACGGATTAAAAACACCTTTTTAATAAATTTTTTACCTAATCTTACAGCGATCCACGATACTAATAGAATGAGCAAAATTTCTATAGATGCATCAATAACCTTTTCCCAAAGATCCTCAGATGTGAGCTTGTCCCAGTATTTTTCCATTAACTTTTTATTCTTTTCCATCATTACCACCTCTTGAATAACTTGCTAAAAATTTGCGTATACTGCATAAAAATTGAGCACTTCTAAAAATAAAAAGAAAGTGAGTTTTTTTATGAATACTATACCAAATTTGTTACTACCTTATTCCCTTCATCATGAGAGTAAAAATGCTGTTTGGCAATTAAGTACATTATTTTTAGAACATATACCGTTTCATCATGAAAGACTAATTTTTTGTTGTATTGGCAGTGACCGATGTACGGGTGATACACTTGGTCCATTAACTGGTAGCTTTTTAAAAAAATCTGTTAGCTTTCCTTATGAAATTGTTGGTTCCTTAGAAGACCCTTTACATGCTCTAAACCTAGATTCTACAATGCAACAGCTACACAATCATACTACAAAACCATTCATTATTGCGATTGATGCCTGTCTCGGCAGTGAGCAAAATGTTGGTCATATTTCAGTTCAAAGTGGACCCATTTTCCCTGGAAAAGCTGTAAAAAAAGAATTACCCCCAATTGGAGACATTTCCGTGAAAGGAATCGTCAATATTGGAGGCTTTATGGAAATGCTTGTTTTACAAAATACCAGACTTCATATTTCTTATGCAATGGCTGAAAAGCTATCAAGAGCATTATTACTGGCTGCTCATCGTTATTCACTAAAAAATGTAGAAGATAGCCACCATAATACCAACAATGACGATACCTGGAAGCAAGTTAGCAGCTTTGATCTTAGCTAAGCCTGCAATGTTTAACCCTATTGCCATAATCATAACCCCGCCAACAGCCGTCATTTCTGTAATGAACATTTGTAGTGCGGCATCAGGGATAAAGGAACTTATAACACCTGCAAAAAGAGCTATTAATCCTTGATAAACAAAGACAGGTACAGCGGATAGCATTACACCTATACCTAATGTCGAGGCTAGAATAATGGATGTAAATCCATCTATTAATCCTTTAGTAATGAGTACATTATGATCATTACGAAGACCACTATCAAGAGCACCTATAACAGCCATTGATCCTACAACAAAAATTAGTGAGGCAGTTACAAAGCCCTCTGCTATGCTAATTTGATTTTGGTCATCCCGTTTTGTACGAAATAAACTCTCTACCCATTTACCTAGACGATTCATTTGTTTATCTAAATCTAACCACTCACCTATTACTGTACCTACCACTAAACTTACTACCAATATAATAAAATTATCACTTTCAAAGCCCATTTTTATCCCTAATAATGTGACGGCTAAACCAATAATAGAAAGAACCGTAGATTTCATAGATTCAGGGAGATTTTTAAAAATGCGCCCTACTAATGCTCCTACTATAATTAACACAGCATTTATTAATGCCCCTAGTAATACCACACTTAAGCCTTCTTTCTCTCTAAAAAATAGAGAGCGCCTATTTGCTTGGCGCTCTGATTAAGTTATAGAAATATTATTTTATTCTTCCTGTATGTTTAATATTTCCAATATTCGTTCTAAATCATCTTCAGAATAAAATTCAATTTCTATTTTCCCTTTATTGCTTGTTTTCTTTATTTGAACATTTGTTCCAAAGTAGTCTCGTAATTGTGACTCCTTTGCAGTTACAAAGATATCTTTTTTCTTAGGAGGGATTGTTTCACGTGAAACTTCTTCATTTAAGTTTTGCACTAATAATTCAACTTGACGTACGTTCAATCCTAGATTTATTACCTTATTAGCCACTTCTGATATTCTTCTTTTATTTTTTAAGCCGAGTAATGCCCGTCCCTGCCCCATCGATAGAGTTCCATCATTCATCAATTTACGTACATCTTCTGGTAATGCCAGTAGTCGAACGTGATTGGCAATATGTGGTCTACTTTTTCCTAATCGCTTCGATAACTCTTCCTGAGTTAAATGTAAGTTTTCCATTAAACTCTGATAGGCTTCTGCTTCTTCAATAACAGTTAAATCCTCACGTTGGAGGTTTTCTAAAATAGCAAGCTCCATCATTTGTGCATCTGATAGCTCTTTTATAATGACAGGAATAACCTCGAGGCCAGCTAATAGACAAGCTCTGTAACGACGCTCTCCCGCAACAATTTCAAACTTGCGTGCTTTTTTACGCACAGCAATTGGCTGTAAAATTCCATGTTCTTTAATAGAATCAGCTAATTCTTGTAAACTTTCTTGATCGAAAATTTTACGTGGCTGAAATGGGTTCGCAACAATTAAATCTAATTGGATTTCTTCCACTTGACCACTGTGTTCTAAAGACTCTCCTGGAAATAATGCCCCAATACCCTTTCCTAAACCTTTAGCCATTTTTAATCACTTCCCTCGCCATCTCTAAATAAACTTCTGCACCTCTAGATTTTGCATCATAAGTGATGATTGGTTGACCATGACTTGGTGCCTCACTTAATCGCACATTACGGGGGATTATTGTTTTATATACTTTATCTTGGAAATATTTTTTCACTTCCTCAATAACTTGTAAGCCTAAGTTTGTGCGTGCATCTAGCATTGTTAATAAAACGCCATCGATGTAAAGTTGTTGATTCAAATGCTTTTGAACGAGGCGAACTGTTGATAGTAATTGACTTAACCCTTCCAATGCATAATATTCACATTGTACAGGAATAATAAGCGCATCTGAAGCTGTTAACGCATTGATTGTTAAAAGCCCTAAAGATGGTGGACAGTCAATAATTATATAATCGAAATCCTCTTTCACATTTTGTAAAGCATGTTTTAAACGTACTTCTCTGGAAATAGTCGAAACCAATTCAATTTCTGCACCTGCAAGTGAGATTGTTGCTGGCACGATAGATAAATTTTCAACATTTGTTTTTTGAATGACATTTTGAACATCTTCATCATCAATGAGCACATCATAAATACAACCCTGTATTTCTCCTTTATTAATACCAAGTCCACTTGTTGTATTCCCCTGCGGATCAGTATCAATTAAAAGCACTTTCTTACCTAAGTATGCTAGGCAAGCGCTCAAATTGACCGAAGTTGTTGTTTTACCTACGCCACCCTTTTGATTGGCGATTGCTATAATTCTACCCATTTAAAAGCACCTGCTTTCATCTATCAAAGTTTACTTTGACAAATCATTTGTAAAATCACTATTTAATCCGCTATCTAACTTTCATTCTATCAAAAAATTTGAAGAGAGTTGTATAAAATATTAAGAATAAATACAAAAAAGGAGATATCTCTATTAATCTTCTGAGATATCTCCCCTGTACAGTGATAAATTTGATCATAAATTATTTTTCTAAAATAATTTATTACACTTTTTTCTTTTTAGGTATCTTCACTGTAATTTGATAGTATTCTTCTGTATCTTCTTCTTCAGTTTTCACCGTAATCCCACTTTTCGTTACCATCGTTAAAGACTGTTTGATGGTATTCAAAGCAATACGTACATCTTTACTTATAGCTTTACGTTTCGGTTTAGCTTTCTTTGGAATTGATTCTTCCTGCTCATCAGCTACAGGATGTAATATAGCCTGGATTTGCTCCTCTAACTGTCGCACATTCCAATCATTTTCAATTGCTAGCTGCAAAATTTCTAGTTGCGATGGTTGATCTTTAATAGCAATTAATGCACGTGCATGTCGTTCAGATATTTTTCGCTTCAAAATAGCTTGCTGTACTTCATCTGGCAGCCTTAATAAACGTAATTTGTTGGCTACAGTGGATTGTCCTTTTCCAAGTCTTTGGGCAAGAGCTTCCTGTGTTAGCTCATGAAGCTCTAATAATTTTTGATAGGCTACCGCTTCTTCAATAGCAGTTAACTCCTCACGCTGCAAGTTCTCTATTAACGCAATAGATGCTGTTTCCTTATCAGTTAAATTACGTACAATAGCAGGGACTTCTGTCCATTGTAGCTTTTTCATCGCTCGATAACGACGCTCACCAGCGATAATTTCATATTGATTGTCTGATGTTTTACGTACAACAATTGGCTGAATCACACCATGTGTATGAATGGTTCTTGATAATTCTTCAATTTTTTCATCATCAAAAATAGTACGTGGCTGAAAACGGTTAGGTACAATTTGATCAATAGGCAACTTTATGACTTCTTCCGCTGCATGAACCGCCTCTGCTTGTTCTACTTCATTTTTCACAATAGGCTCTGTTTTACTTCCGCCTCCAAAAAAACGTGAAAAAGGACTTTTCATCCAAGTGGCACCACCTTTAAGTAACTATCTTGCTCTGTGTCATTCTATTATTATTTATTATATTTCTTTAAATGTATATAGTTCATAGATGTCTTTTGCGTGAACCATCCATAACTAGTATGTATGCTCAAAACAGAAAAAATATTTTCCACTTTGAGAAGTTTCACATGAAACACTAATTATTGAATCGGTGTTTTATTTGGTACACCTGGCTTACGCGGATATTTTTTCGGTGTTCCTTTTATTTTATCAAATATATATAAAATGCGTTCACTTTCTTCAACAGGTAGCTTGAAAGAAAATTCCTCTCTCAGTTTAACACCCAATGTTGTTAAAGCTTTTTTAGCATCCTTTAGTTCTTCTGCCCCAGCTGCGGCTTTTAAAGCAACAAAATATCCATCTTGTTTCGCTAAAGGTACACATAACTCTGCTAGAACGGATAAACGAGCTACAGCACGTGCAGTTACTACATCAAATTGTTCACGGTATTTTAAATTTTGGCCAAACTCTTCCGCTCGAGCATGTACAAAATGCATATTCTCTAATTGTAACTCATCACTTAAATGATTTAAAAAGGTAATTCTTTTATTTAAGGAGTCGACAATTGTAACTTGTAAATGTGGGAAACAGATTTTAATTGGGATACTTGGGAAACCAGCTCCTGCCCCAACATCACAAACAGTTATGACTTTTGAAAAATCAAAGTAAAATGAAGGACTAATCGAATCGAAGAAATGCTTTAAATACACGCCTTCTAAATCTGTAATGGCAGTTAAATTCATCTTTTCATTCCACTCAACAAGTAATTCAAAATACTTTTTAAATTGAGCAATCTGTATATCAGAAAGTTCGATACCTTTCTCTTTCAGAGCCTCAATAAATTGTTGTTCGTTCATGTAAAGTCTCCTTTGTTGATCTAGCTATACAACTCAACTAATAGTATAGCTTTAAAAATAGGAAGCGGGCACAATGGTATGCCCGCCTCTTATTCACTTTACTGTTGTTGATGATCAGCTGCTTACTTTCGCAATTTTACCTTGTTCAATATAAACAAGCAGAATTGAAATATCAGCTGGATTAACACCAGAAATACGAGAGGCTTGCGCAATAGATAGAGGTGTAACTTGTTTTAATTTTTGACGCGCTTCTGTTGCTAAACCTGAAATAGCATCGTAATCAATATTCTCAGGAATTTTTTTGTTTTCCATTTTGTGTAGTTTCTCTACCTGTTGCAATGCTTTTTCGATATAGCCTTCATATTTAAGCTGGATTTCAATTTGTTCTTTCACTTCATTAGCCAATTCGATTTCTGCCGGAATTAAAGAAGAGATTAACTCATAATGCATTTCAGGGCGTTTTAATAAGTCTGCACCACGTATACCGTCTTTTAATTCACTACCACCAACAGAACGAATAACAGATTGTGTCGCTTCATTTGGCTTAATAATGACTTCACGAAGACGTGCAATTTCATTTTCAATCAGCTCTTTTTTCTCATTGAAACTAGCATATCTTTCTTGTGGAATCATCCCCATATTGTAAGCTAACTCTACTAATCGTAGATCTGCATTATCATGACGTAATAGTAAACGATATTCTGCACGAGATGTTAATAAACGATATGGCTCATTTGTTCCTTTTGTCACTAGGTCATCGATCAAAACGCCAATATAAGCATCCGAACGGCTCAAAATTAATTCGTCTTTACCTAGTACATTAGCAGCAGCATTCATGCCCGCCATTAAGCCTTGCGCGGCAGCTTCTTCATAGCCAGATGTGCCGTTGATTTGACCCGCTGTATATAAGCCTTTAATACGTTTTGTTTCTAAAGTTGGCCATAGTTGTGTTGGCACAATTGAATCGTATTCAATAGCATAACCAGCGCGCATCATTTCCGCATTCTCTAAGCCAGGTATAGATTTTAGTAAACGTGTTTGAACATGCTCTGGTAGGCTTGTTGACAAACCTTGAACATAAACCTCACGTGTATTGCGGCCTTCTGGCTCTAAGAAGATTTGGTGTCTTGGCTTATCATTAAAACGTACAACTTTATCTTCAATAGATGGGCAATAACGTGGACCTGTCCCTTTAATCATCCCTGAATACATCGGTGAAAGATGTAAATTTGCTTCAATAATTTCATGAGTTTCAGGGCTTGTATATGTTAACCAGCAAGGTAGCTGATCCATGATGAATTCAGTCGTTTCAAAACTAAATGCACGTGGAACATCATCACCTGGTTGAATCTCTGTTTTGTCATAATCTATTGTTCGATTATTCACACGTGGTGGTGTACCTGTTTTAAATCGAACTAGATCAAAACCTAGCTCTTTTAAATTATCAGCTAAGCGAATTGACGGTTGTTGGTTATTAGGACCACTTGAATATTTAATATCACCAATAATGATTTCACCACGTAGGAAAGTACCTGTAGTCACGACAACTGTTTTAGCACGATAAACGGCACCAATTTGTGTAATGACCCCTTTTACTTCCCCATCCTCAATAATTAACTCTTCAACCATCCCTTGATGGATTGTTAAGTTTGGTGTTTCTTCTAATACTCGTTTCATTTCTTGCTGATACAAAACTTTGTCCGCTTGTGCGCGCAATGCACGTACAGCTGGGCCTTTCCCTGTATTCAACATTCGCATTTGAATATGCGTTTTATCTATCACTTTCCCCATGACGCCTCCTAAAGCGTCAATCTCACGTACGACAATTCCTTTGGCAGGACCACCAATAGATGGATTACATGGCATAAATGCAATCATATCTAAATTGATTGTTAGCATTAATGTGTTAGCACCCATTTTAGCTGCGGCATGTGCAGCTTCTGAACCTGCATGACCAGCACCAATCACAATCACATCAAACGTGCCTGCCTCATATTTTGTTGGCATGCTCGTACCTTCCTTTCTTTCTGAAAATTATTTTCCTAAACAGAACTGAGAAAATAGTTGATTGATGAGGCTTTCTTGAACAGTATCACCAATGATTTCGCCAAGTATTTCCCATGTTCTTGTTACATCAATTTGTACCATATCAACTGGTACACCGTTCTGTGCAGCTGCTATTGCATCTTCTACCGTTGCTTGTGCTTGGTGTAGAAGGGCAATGTGTCTTGCGTTTGAAACATATGTTAAATCGCCCGCTTCGATTTGTCCCTCAAAGAATAGTGCAGCAATGGCTTCTTCTAGCTCTGTAATACCTTCCTCTTGTAGCAGAGAAGTTGTTACAATGCGATGGTCACCAGCTAATTCTTTGACACGAGCCAAATCAATTTTTTGCGGTAAATCTGTTTTATTGACAATAACGATGTAATCCATCGCTTCAATTGTTTCGAATAGACGCTCATCCTCAGCAGTTAATTCATCTGCATAGTTTAATACAAACAGAATTAAATCAGCTCCACGAAGAGCTTCCCGTGAGCGTTCTACTCCAATTCGTTCCACAATATCTTCTGTTTCCCGAATACCCGCTGTATCCACTAAACGAAGTGGAACACCTCGGACATTGACGTACTCCTCTATAATATCACGAGTAGTCCCTGCAATATCTGTCACTATGGCCTTATTTTCTTGTACTAAGCTATTTAAAAGTGAAGATTTCCCTACATTCGGACGACCTAAAATAACTGTTGATAATCCCTCGCGTAAAATTTTTCCTTGAGAAGATGTTTGCAAAAGTTTTATAATTTCATTTTTTACCCATGTACATTTCTCTACTAATACAGGTACAGTCATTTCTTCTACATCATCATACTCTGGATAATCTATATTAACCTCTACTTGGGCTAATGTCTCTAGTAAAGCTTGGCGCAAATCACCAATAAGTCTCGATAATTTTCCATCCATTTGACCCAGAGCCACATTCATCGCACGATCTGTTTTAGCTCTTATCAAATCCATTACTGCTTCAGCCTGTGATAAATCAATACGTCCGTTTAAAAAGGCACGTTTTGTGAATTCACCTGGCTCAGCTAACCTTGCTCCATTTGTTAAAGCAAGTTGCAACACGCGTTTGACTGAAACTAATCCACCATGACAGTTTATTTCAACTACATCCTCACGTGTGAATGTTTTTGGCCCACGCATCAGCGATAGCATTACTTCCTCTACTACCTCATTAGTTTTAGGATCGACTAAATGTCCATAATGAATAGTGTGCGAATCTTTGGTTGTTAAACTTTTTCCCCCGGGTGATTTGAATATTTTGTCTGCAATCGTCACAGCCTCGTCTCCACTTAAACGAACGATGGCTATGGCACCTTCACCCATCGGTGTGGATATCGCAGCAATTGTATCGAACTCCATTTAATGACCTCCTCAACGTTATCCACATGTGGATAATCAAAACCGACCAATACTTACTAACACCTTAGACTAACATATTTTCAGCAAAATCTAAAGTAAGGATCATTTCCAAATGTGGATAAAATCAATTTTTCGCTAATCATATTTTCGACAAAATTTGCTACGTTTCATTAAAAAAGGTCATTTTATCTAAAAGATAAAATGACCTTTCAAAATATATTGTCTGTATGATTATGTGAAACAGTCTAATTATTTTTTTACGGGTTCTATTACTAAATAACGATTAGGCTCCGTACCTTCTGAATACGTTTCAAGATCTAGACGGTTTGCTAATTGATTATGAATTATCTTTCGTTCGTAAGACGGCATTGGTTCAAATGCCACACGTTGATTTAAGCGTAATGCCTTATCCGCCATTCGATCCGCAAGTAATTCTAAAGCTACTTGTCGACGCTCGCGATAGTTTTCTACATCTAGTTTCACCATTAAGAACTGCTTTGCGCTTTTATTTAATACGAGTTGTGTTAATTGCTGTAAGGAATTTAATGTTTGACCTCGTTTCCCTATAAGCAGGGCAGCTTTCTCACTTTTTAGTTGAAATAATACATATTTCCCTTCGCGTGTCGTAGCAATCTCAAGATCATGAATAGCCAATTGTTCAGCGATATTACTTAAATAAGCCTTTGCCTCTTCAATTGGATTTGCTGAGTCTCCATCCTCAGCTTGTTCTTTAACGACTTGTTGAACTTCTTCCATTTCACTTGGTTGTTCAGAAACTTGTGAACTTAGTGTTTCAACATCATCTAATTCTATTGGTTCATATAATTGAGTTACTACCTGCAATTGCGCATTGTCGCTTTCAATTGTCGGAACCTGAACTTCTTTTACTGTTACACGTACCTCTGCAGAACGTGCACCAAAACCTAAAAATCCTTTTTTACCTTCTTGTAAAACTTCAACATCTACTTGTTCACGGGTTTTGCCAAGTTTCTGTAACGCCAATGAGATCGCTTCTTGTGTTGTTGCGCCTATTTGCGTAAGTTGTTTCACTTTTTAGCCCCTCCATTTTGAGCAGGTTGTGTTTTATCTTTATTCCAAGGTTTATAAATGTACAAGTTTTGGAAAATCGAAATAATGTTTCCGATTACCCAGTATAATGATAATGCAGCTGGTAAGGCCATACCAAAACCAATAATCATGAATGGCATAATATACATCATAATTTTCATTTGAGGATTATCCATTGCTGGTCCTGTACGTAACACGATAAATTGCATTAAGCCAGCTGTAATAGCTAATGCAGGTGCTGGATCTGCTAGCGGGAAGATAAAGAAATTCCCTAAATCAAATGTTGATGTTGCATTCATACGGCTAATTGCATGATAGAAACCAATTAAGATTGGCATTTGAATGATTACTGGTAAGCATCCTGCAAGTGGATTTACTCCAGATTCACTCATTAACTTCATCATTTCTTGCTGATATTGTTGTTGTGTCTGAGCATCCTTAGAAGCATACTTCTTTTGCAGTTCCTTCAATTTTGGTTGAATTTCTTGCATCTTTTTAGAACTCTTTGTTTGTTTGATCATCAATGGCAAAATTGCTAAACGAATAATAATCGTTACGGCAATAATCCCCCATGCATACGTACCTAGCAGATCAGCAAAGTATTTTATTGCTGATACCAACGGCCAAACAATGAATTCATTCCAGAAGCCTGTGCTATCTTTGGAAATTGGTTCATTGAATTCTGTACAACCAGAAAGTAGTAAGGCTACCGATACTAGTGACAAAATTACCCAATGTTGTTTTTTCAACCTTCTTCCCCCTACAATTACTATTCACTTTTTCTTATTCTATATGGTTCTTTTTGTACCGACAGTTTCCTATCACATAATCGGTTTAACGTCAGTAGCCTTATCTTTAATTCAGTCCACTTTTGAGAGTCCTCGATGAAGATAAAGTTATCAGTTATTTTATCATGCCTATAACATTCACTCTACTAAATATTCTAATTACACACACTTATTCCTAAGATAAGTTGTGAATTTTACATATTTTTAAGCGAAAACTCTCGCCACAAATACCCCCGTGTGTATAATTCTCTTACATATAATTTTATGCAAAATCACATATTATTTATTCTATTGCTAACAGTACAGGCGTAATTTCACCACTTGGTTGCATACATTACACTTTTTTCATTACCTTTGCGATTCGTAGTACATGCTGCAAACTTTGTTTCACTTCATGAAAATCCATAGTGGCCGCCGGATGTCTGGCGATAATAACATAATCCATATTCGGCTTTAGCTCATCTTTTAATTCATGAATACTTTGTCGAATATAGCGTTTTACTTGGTTGCGTGTTACCGCATTCCCAAGCTTCTTACTAACTGATAAACCTACACGAAATTCCGTTTGTCCCTCTTTTACTAAAAAATAAACAACAAACTGACGATTAGCGAAAGATTTACCTTTTTTAAACACCTTTTGAAAATCATCATTCTTCTTCACTCGTTGGCGTTTTTTCATTTCTTTCACCTGCTATTAGATAATATCTTTTGATCCTCATTTCTAGGTTTACCAAAAATAAAGAAAAAAAAGACCACTGATGTGGCTCAGTGGACTTATTTTATGCTGATAAAACTTTTCTTCCTTTACGACGACGAGCAGCAAGAACTTTGCGACCGTTTTTCGTGCTCATACGTGCGCGGAAACCGTGTACTTTGCTGTGCTTACGTTTTTTTGGTTGGTAAGTACGTTTCATTTATATAGACACCTCCTGATATGAGTTGAATTTTTCAACATACAGACTCGAATATTATATAAAGTATCTAGTTATTTTGTCAATGAATTTCACAAATTTCTTTTAATCCGTCGAACTATCTATTTATTCTATTCTCAATTTTTCTAGTGTTTGGATCTCTACTTTTCTAGTGTTTGGATCTCTACTAGAAATATTTTTTTCTACATTAACATAAAAATATTTATCCACAGAGTACTTGTTTTTTTTACACAGAGTTGTGTATAGTATTTTTTGCATTATTTTTTATCCACAACAATTATCTACAGGTTTCTCACATAAGCAGTGCTTGTGGACAACTATAAAGTGCATAACTGCAAGCTATGTGGATAAGTTTCACAAACTATTGAAATAGCTTTGTTTTTCTGATACGATTACTGTGCTTCACTTTGTTGAAAACTAAAACGAACATTTTAATTATCCACAACTGTTAATATGCTGTGGATAATTTTCATCACAGCCTTTGGTTAACTTTTATCCACAACTTGTGATTATGTGGACGAGTTATAAAATGAACGTATTTACAATTCTATAAATGCGATTTTTTTTTGTATTGAACACTGTAAAGGAGATTAGTAGC
>NZ_JBBOPH010000002.1:0-16485 GCF_038003545.1 Lysinibacillus sp. FSL K6-0102
TTTCTTTCAGTAGCCTGCGTCTGCAGGTTCGAAAAACGACAGTGATAAGGAGTAAACCTTACTACTGTCGTTTTTTTTAATCGTTTTATCACGGGTTATAATATGTAACGTTATACAGTTTACCTGAGGCAGTATAGGTTTCCTTCTTTTTTTGTCCAGTTGCATGATTTCTATACCATTTCTCATACCAACCATCATTCAATGTATAGTCAGTATAATACCAAGTCCAAGTATTAGTGCTACTGCTGTAAACCGTTGTTTCTTTTAAATCATTAGTAGCTTCCACATTATTAGTAGCTTCTGCATTAAAGGCAAAACCAGAAGCTAAAAACATTGTTAAAGAAGCAGTTACAATATACTTTTTCAAACAAATCATCTCCTAATATTGTTATTTAATACCATATATATAATACAATTAAATGTTAATTTTGTAAAATATTTAACATATTGATATTTTATTCCAAATAAGTTTTTTCGGATCTAACTGTGAAATGATTTGTATATTTCACTTGCTACGTGAAGTCAGGAAGAATAAATAATTAATAGTTTCTAAAGTATGAGGCAGACAATATAAGAATTTAATTAGGAAGCAACCTTGGAGTTTAGAGAAGTTGTTATATTTTACATTAATACCTATTTGCCTTAACAATGAGTTAAAATGGTCATTACTGGCGAAGCAGTATTGGTAACGCGCGCCAGCAAATTGGATGTCCGCATCAATGGCAACTCTACATAGAATACATTCTATATATAAAATAAATAAAAAAAATAAATTCGTTAGGAAGTACATTCTCTTTTTTTATTATAGCAGTTACTTCTCTAGGGATTTTGTGTGGTGTAAAGTGGATTTCTGAAATCTCAAGATTATCATAATATATATGAATTTTATTATCACCGAAATCACGTTTTATTAGTATGTTTTTCTTGTTATACTCTCCTTCAAATCTTATATTTGTTTTAATCTTTGTAGCATTTTTTATTAATATTTCATTATTTTCTATAGAATTTTTGAAAATCCATCTACTTTTAATAAAATCCCATTTGTTTTCTATAATATTACTTATAAAGTATAACTCTTCTCCATTGAGATTTATAAAAACGTAATTAAAATACAGTTTATCCATCAACAAACTGATATAACGATGTGTTTTTTTTGTATAAACTTTTTTTACAAATCCAATTAACCTATTTTCACTATCAAAAATTTTAGTTTTATGAGGAGAACTAAGAAAAAACGGTTCCTTAAAATGGAATGTTTTCAAGACAGATGCCTCCTAACAGTTTAATAAGTTGTTTAAAATATTTTTATTAACAATCCCTTGTTTAGAGTTTGTTAAAAAGGCCTTGTATACATTGGAATTTAATCTTTCTAAACGTAATAAATGATTCTTATTTATAATAAATGATTGATTAGTTCTTATGAAGTTACTAGGAAGTATGGACTCGATTGACTTAAGACTTTTTCTAACTTTGACAGTTTGATCTATAGAATAAATAAAAGTATATTCATCTAATTTTTCAATTAATATTATTTGTTGTAATTTCAATTTAAATATTTCAATTTGTTTAAAAATGATTAAATGATCAGTTTCTTTAATTATATGCGTCATTTTACCATCACCCTTTTATGTAATTTATATACTCTGAATAAAGCTACGACTCGTGTAATCAGATATAATAATGCAAGAGGATAATATAAAAGAATTAAGATATTTATTAATAATTCTATTAAAAAAAAAATGATACCTTCTTTGACAAATCCTAAATAAAAATGTCCAAATCCCGTAAATATAAGTGTAAATAGTGTGGCTTTCCATATTTTTTTCACAAAATCCCTCCTAATATTCCTAGTATTCCTATTCACTATCGAATTCTATCCCTATTTTAAAAACCATAATATTACAAAAAAATTAAAAATATAAATAGAATAGCGACATATATTTACATAATTACCATTTTTTATTGTAACAAAAAGGAAATTTAAATACCATTATATTTGTAATAAGTAAAAAACAGGAGGTATTTAGATTATGAAGTATGATTTCGTCACAGGGACTGGTAACGCTGGAGATCTTGCGGCAGCAATTGTAGACACGTTGAAGAAAAAATTTCCTGGAGTGGAGGAATACGGCTTAATTCGTTCGCTAACTTACAAATTAAAAGCTATTCTGTCAAGTACAGATGGATCCGTTAGTTGGTCAGAAATAGGTGGTATTTTACTAGATATTGCTAGATTTATTGTCGAGGTATCCCCAGTAGATAATGTTTCAGATGTTGTTTCGATTTTGTGGACTATCGCCGATTTAGTATAAAAAAAGCCAGGCTAAATGCCTGGCTCTTTTTTGATAAGTTACAAAAATGTTATTATAAGGTATAATTGTTTTATATTTCTAATTTAAGGAGGCTAAATTATGAAGAAAAGCTGGATTGCTGGTTTATTTTCTCTGATTTTTCCGGGTTTAGGTCATTTTTATTTAGAGAAATTCACTAAAGGTTTATTACTAGTGGGGTTACAAATTCTCTTTTATATTGTTTCCCAGAAATTTGAATTAGTTGCTTTTGCACTTCTTCTAACTTGGATTTATGCTATCGTCGATAGTATAAAGGATACAAAAAAGTATAATGAATCGAAAAAAAGGTTGGTAGGAAGTGAATTTTAAAAAAAGTAATCTTCCACTTCTAATTTTTTATTTTTTAATTTCCATAATACTTATAATTATAGTCAATCAATTTTCGGATATTGAAAAGGCGAATGAGATAGGACAATTTAAGAATTTAAATATGTCTGATGTGGTATTTATTTTTTGTATGAATTTCTTTTCAGCTATACTAACTTTAATTTTTGCACCTATAGGAATGGCTTTAATTATCTACGTGAAGCTAATAATTACTATTTCTCAGGCACCCTTAAAAGAAGGATTACCTAGTTACTTTTTTTGGTTAATAACCCTACCACATGGTCTAATTGAACTTTTAATTTTATTAATATGTCTATGTTCAACTGTAATTTGGTATAAACATATTTTTAATAAAACTAATAGTATAAAACGCTATTATAGAGCTTATTTCCCGAAACATGTACTTTATATTTTTATCCTTTGTGTCGTAGGTGCTTTTGTAGAAGTATATGTATCGAATAGATTATTTATGTACTATTTTGGTTGAAAAAGGTGAAAAATCATGAATTCTTTAGTGCGAGTTTCAAACCTTTCTTTTTCATATAAGGGTTTAGAGATTTTTAAAGACTTGAATATAGATTATTCGAACGAGAGTATAGTTGGACTTGTTGGGGAGAATGGTGTTGGCAAGTCTACCTTGATGAAACTTCTTTTGGGGCATCTGAGTCCTTCAAAAGGAAGTATTAGTTTTAATAATGAAATTATTAATCCGATTAAAAATAAGGAATATATTTTTAATATAGGTGCCTTAATTGAAGAACCTAAATTTTACAAAAATATGACTGGTATAGATAATTTAAGGTATTTATCTATGTTAAATAAGAATATGGATTTTGATTGGATTAAATATCTTTCGGAAGCATTACACTTAGAGTTAAATAAGAAAATAAAGAATTACTCATTGGGGATGAAACAAAAGCTAGGAATTATTTTGGCTTTATCAAAACATCCTAAATTGGTTATATTAGATGAACCATTTAACGGATTAGATTGGAAAAGTGTGGCTCGTTTAAAGGAAATTATAAATGAAACTCAGGTTAATTATGGAACCGCATTTATTATTTCTTCTCATTTATTAGAAGAAATTAATTCCTTATGTAATACAGTACATCTTATAAAAGATAAAAAAGTGTTTCATTTGGAAAAAAAGAATTTTCAAAATTATTACGATATTTGTTTCCGTTCTCTTGATGATGCGCATTCATTTGGAAAATACATTCTTGATAATCCTAATTTACATATAAAGAAGACTAGAAACGCCAAAATATTTAAGTTAATTTCAGTTTCAGAGGAAAAAAACAATTTAGGTAGTTTATATGGATTCTTTTCAAATAATTCTATTTATCCAGAAGAGATAAAGAAACGGTCTGTTACAATAAAAGAAATAATGGGTGAACTAGATGGTTAAAGCAGAATTATGGAAATTATCGAAAAATCCTTCTAATTATTTTATAGTATTAAGTCCTTTTATCATCTTCTTTTTTATAATGCTCTCAGATTATGAGCAAAGTAACTTATCTATTATATATATATTAGGAACTTTTTACTTTATTTTTTTTACTAATAGTAGTATATCTAGAGATTTTATTAGTGGAGTATATGAAAATATTAGAAATAGTCCTATTCAGTATAAAGAATATATATTTGGTAAATTTTCTGCTACTGCCATTTACTCTTTAATATTATTTTTTGAAACTGAGATCTTTATTTTTATCACCTACTACAAACAAACAGAAGCAACCAATAATAATATTCTATACATGATAATAGACTTTATTTCTAAATATTCAGTTTGTCTTTTGTTTATTTCAATGACTATTCTTCTTTCCATATTAATTCGTAATCGTTTTTCGATTGTTTTTGTTATAGCGTCTTTTTTATTAGGCTCAGGGTTAAATGTTGTTCCCTTTGAATTCGTTAAGTTTTTCCCTTTTTATATGATGGATTTTAGTACATTACTGTTTGATGGTTCGGTTAATAAATCTCTTATATTCTTGTTAGGAATCAAAAATATTGTTTATATTATAGTGTTTTTATTTATCGGAAATATTTTACTTAAGCAAAACATTGGCTTTGGGAGTGAATAAAAATGGGATTCCAAGAAGGTTCATGGTGGGGAATACCGATAGGATTAGGTTTATTTGGTTTGGCATGGCTTATTTCCTATTTAAGGAATAGGAATAAATAATGAGAGGTTAAAATGAAAAAAAAATTTCTTATTTTAAAAATTTTTATATTATTAGCACTTTCGGTTTACTTTATTTTAAATATAAAGAAAATTGTTAACACCTTTTTAGGTTGGGGAACTAATACTTTGAATTTAAACGCTGGATTAAGCGTGATTTTACTTGCTATTTTTGTAAAGTTACTACTTATGCCTTTGACTCAAAAAGATAACTTTAATGACAAGAAGAAAAAAATTATTGAGTCTCAGATAAAGAACGTAAAAGAAAAGTATGATAAAGAAACTGGAAAAAAGAAAATTAAAGATATATACCAATATTATGAGATAAACTCTTTTTCAATAACAGGTTGTATTTCCTCTATATTTCAATTAATAATTACCATTGGGATTTTTCAAAGTATTAGAGGAAGTTCTATTTTCTCTAATGTAACTTTTCTAGGGCTTAATCTAGATGAACGTTCGCCGTATTTTATATTACCTATACTTATTGTTTTTATAATGGGCATGAATTTTTATCAAACAGATGTTAGACCAAATAAAAAATCTGCAATTTTGTTTCTTGTTATTCTAATTTTGATATTTTCCGCAATAATATTTGTTCCAAATGCTCTTCTTCTTTATTGGCTAACAAACTCAATTTTTACATTGTTTCAGAATATATTAGCATTACAGTCTGCCAAAAAGTATGTCAGTAGTAAATCTGAGTTTTTCTCGTCTAGGGCTATAAATAACAATAATTCTTAATTATATTTTGCCGAGCCGTAAAGGCGAAACGAGGCTTGTAAACTGACCACTAGAACTTTTTATGAAGGAGAAGAGCAGATTGTTAAAATATAACTTGGAGTATTGCCCGCATTGTCATACCAACTTACAGGGAGATGCCATACCAGAAGAACAGCAAAAATCCTACAATGCCACACATTTTACAAGAAAAATTGGCATGACAACGTTAAAAGCCGATCGAATTTTGTATTGGCAATGTCCTGATTGTAATGGAAAGTGGCCAATAAAATAAAAGTTACTTTATTGAATTTGTTTTAGGTAACCTTTTATTTTAATATAAAGGTAACTTAAAATGAAGGGGCGTTCTTATGTGTGAAAAAGAGTTATTTGTATGTGAACGTTGTGGGAGTTCTATTGATGTAGCCTTAATTTATGTGAATGATGTACCTGTGACGTACTGTAAAAACTGTAGAGGGGCGTTATTTACTAAAAAAAAGCCTGTGGGTCGTCCCAGTATTGGTATTACTAAAAAGGTCTCTCTCACAATGACGGAAGATGATTGGGTAGCATTAGATGAGAAAGCAAAAGGGAATCGTTCGCTTTTTTTACGCCAAACGATCATTAAAGCATTGGATAATGAAGAATCACCCGCAGGAGAATTGTATTTTAAAAGCGATCTGCATAAAGAACAAACTTTGAAGATATTAAATGTATTCAACCAACTGAGTATTTCAAGTGACTTGGATTATGGCTGTTTAGCGTATGTAGTAGGAGCGACTTATAAAGCTGATTGTCTTATCAAAACCATCAGTGAAGATAAGAAAGTGGATATGGATGTGTTGTTTAAGGACATGGAAGTGTTTTCGCATAATGAGCGAGTGATGATAAGGTTTGGTTTGCAGTTATTCAACAGCCATTTTGATGACATTAAATTATCCGATGTGATGCAGTCGTTAGATAGAGATAATATAAAAGTCATTAAACAGGCAATTGATTTGTTTTATTAGATTTTATTGAAATTCAGGTGCATAATGATTATAAACAGTAAATTTTTCCCCAAAGGTATGTCAAGGGTGGAAGTCATTATTTCTTCGGTAAAAGAAATAATGACTTTTTCTTTTGAGCTAAAGAAGTTTTGAAGACATTTTTCTAAAGTTGCCGAATTAAAAAGTGAGAACACTGATTAACAAGGGGAGATCGGTATGACAATAGGAGAAATTGTAGAAGCATAAAAATTAAAAGTTACGAACGTTTCAACAAAAGAACAAACAAACTTTGGTTCTAAGGTTCATTCAAACAAAAGAATCAACCAAAGAACGAATGAAGGTTAGAAAACGTTCTTCATTTGATATAGATATAGAACTCATGAAGGATTTAAAAATACAAGCAGTCATTCATGGTAAAAATGTTTATGAAATTGTAGAAAATGCGATTAGAAAAGAATTAACTGAAATGAAAAAGGAAAATTGATAAGGGATAATTTATTTGTTGAAAGTGGTGATAGTGAGGGAAATTTTAGTTCATTCAAGTAAAACCCAAGAAGACGATTGGAAATGGGGGGTTTGATGTCAGAAGATAAAAAGTATATACAAAAAAAAGTGCAGGGTAAGTATAGGAGAGTAAAAAAACAAATTGGCGATAATAAAGATTTCGATAAAAAAGAGTTTATTATTCTCGCTATAATAGTTTTTATAATTTACTTCTTGAATGCTATTTTTCCAGGATTTTAAAGATGAAAGAAGAAAACATATAATTATGTTTTAGTTGGCTTGAAGGCTTTAGAGTATGTAGTAGGAGCAACTTATAAAGCCGATAGTCTTATTAAAGCCATTATTTCTCTGCTCAAGAAATAATGGCTTTTTTATTTTTGAATTTGGTACAGAATCCAGTGTAACTGGTGTGGTATTAGTATCGAGTTTAAACTACCCGTTAGCCATCCATGTAGCGCAAAAACCAGCGCTACACCACAGAAAATGAAAGATGATTAAGTTCTTTCATGGGAGTTTTTAAAATTTTTAATCATAAAAGGCCATAAAGTATCCGTTTCCTGTGTGAGTTAGTTTTGACATATAGAATTCAGCAATGCCAGGTTCATCATCATCATCACAATAACTTGAAATATTTCTATATTCTAATGAGAAATATTTAGAACCAGAAACATGATATTGTTGCCCTACATTATCATCAATGTATGGATCCTTTTCTTTTAATTGATAAAAAACTGGACCGAAATCAGTTTGCTCTATTTCTACTTTAAAATCTCCACCAAGAGAATACCAAACGCTTGAGTTTGAGTAAACCGTTTCGTATCCTAATAAATCCCAAACACCGTTGTTTAATGGTGAATATTTATCTAAAAGAGTATTTCTTTTAGAATCACTTGGTTCGATTGTTCTAATAATGACTTCATCAGTGATTAATATATCTTGTTTGTCAGTATCATAATAAACGATATTATCTGTAGATTCCGACGGTTGGCTTGTGGAAGTGCTGCTTAGTTCTGCTGCTGATGCATCATTATTAAATAATAAAAAACTACCTGCTAATAAAAGACCCGACAATAAACTTTTTTTCAACCTCATAACCTCCTAATTGTTGTGTTATATTTCAAATAATACCATATATACAAAAATAGATATAGATTCATATTTTTGTAAAATGTATTAGGGAACATTTACTCTAAATGGAATCTATAAAAAGGGGATGTTGAAATGAAAAAAATAATTTTATCCATTCTAAGTGTTGCATTTTTGAATGGATGTAATGGTTTTCCCAACGGTACTCTTAGTCAGCCAGAAGGCAAAGTTATTTTAAACGGAGAACAATATACAATGATTCCAACTGATTACGAATGGGAAGAAGACAATGTTAAAATAACAGATATGAGTTCTCGTGATATAGAAGAATTAGCTGATGATTTTGAAACATTAGAAGTTGAAAAAGGAGATATATTAAATTTTGAAATTGAAAAAAGTCCTTCTTCCATAGCAATAACTAGACTAAATGAAGAAGGTGTAATTGATGATGTTGAAATTAAAGATTATAAAATAACACTGCCATCTCAAGAAGGGTATTACATTTATGAACTTCAGGTAGTGTGGGATAAAGGAAAAGAGACTTTTGTTTTTGATGTTGATGTAAAATAAATAATTCTTTAGCGTGCAACGCAGATTCCAAAAGGAATAGGAATTCTTTCCTTTTGGAATCGAGTACAGCAAGCCAGCGTAGCTGGTGCGGTAGCGTTTTTTGCTAGGTTTAACCAACGAAAAATGCTATAATACTAGCATATAAACTTTACTTTTCGACATACTCTCGCTGTTCATGCTCACCTTCACTGCCTATTGGTATAACGTGAGATTGTTCGATTAAAGCCAGAGTGCTGTGTGTACTTGCCATCACTATCCAATTGGATATATCGCAAGAAGGCATGGTTATAGAAGCGTTAAAACGCATTAAATGCATTTTGAATTCTTGACAGAGTACGCAATAGCCGAAAATCAACGATATGATGCAGCTGTATAATACATTGGTATTACCAAAAAGCGTAATCGTGTATAGCAGTATATTTAAAAAAACGGAGCAAGTTATTAAATTTTACTGATTGAGCAAAAAGCCTATCGGTATTTTGTTGTGTAAAAAAATATATGGTGGATATTTAGTATCCAAGTTAAAACTGATTGAGCGTTCTCGCACATTCGGTTTTTTTTCGTTTTACGTAATTAAAAAATAAAAACAAAAAGAGGAGGATTATAAACAAAAATACAAAAGGAGTTTTAAAAACTTTGCAAGAGTGTGAAAAGGTAACTTTTATTATTTTGATTAAGTTACTTTATTTAATTTTTTACGATTTATTAATGGCTCGGTACGAGCAAAGGGTTTTGATTTTGTATCAGCGTTAGCTGATTTACGTTGCCCAGCAGCGTAACACATAGGACAGCTTGCTGTCCATCGTTGCAAAGCAACGACATGTTTTTTAGCTCGCCTGTTAAGGCTTGAGCGGATGTTTTAAGCTGATATACCGATTACCTTATTTTTTATACAAATACATATGATCCGATACCCCACCTTAGGGTAAGTGGCTCAACGGAGCCACGCACCCTAAGGTGGATTGAGATATGCCAAATTTGAGAGGAGGTGAAAGTTTTGAGTAGAAAAAGGTCAAGAAATAGCAAGGCAAGAGCGTCCATTGTACATGATGTGAAGACTGCGTTGGATGCTATTGATATGATTGGACATTCAAAAAAAGATGCTCGTAAAGAGGGAATCAAGGGCATTCATTCTTTAAAGCAAAAATCCAACAGCATGTCGGATTGCCAAAACTTCGTCAAATGGGTAAGGGCTGAACATGGGATACGCAAGTTGGACCATCTAACGGAGCAACACTATAAAGCCTATTTTGCTTATCTTGAGGACAAAGGTATATCTAAAGGGCACATGATTAACGTGGAAACGTCCTTGAGACTCTTAGAACATGGTCATAAAATGGCTTCTAAAGAGCGTGAGAGCGATTTTGCAGGTTTTTGTACAGAGAACCGTCTTTATGTACTAGAACGAAACGAAAGCTTGCAAAATCGCTCGTATGAGCGTTGGGAGATAGATGCTATAAAAAAACAAGTTTCTGCAGAAGTATCAAAAGCCGTTGATTTAATGAGCCAACTTGGATTGAGAGTAAAAGAAGCTGTCAATATCCGTGTGGAGCATTTTGTGGCGAAAAACGGAGGGCTACAGCTAAATATTCCTGATAAAAAGGGGGCAGGAATTACCAAGGGAGGGCGATTTCGTGAGGTTGACGTACCAAAAGATTTTGTCGAGTGGTTACAGAGCTTTTTAACAGGGAAAGAACCAACAGATAGGCTTGTGGCTGTTTCTTATGATACGGTGCGCAAAGGGGTTCATATAGCTTGTGAAAAAGCAGGGATTGAACAGGCAGGGCGAGGTTGTCATGGATTTCGACATTCGTATGCACGTGACCGTTTTTCACAGCTTGCTTCAGCAGAGCAAAAAAATATGATGGATAGGATTTTAGATAACCGGTCAATTGGTCGTAAAGCCGATTATGGCATGGTATCAGAGCATGATAAAGAGTTGTATGAAAGTACACGTGCGGTCATGAATCAAGTTCATAGTGAATTAGGGCATGGAAATAATCGTTGGAGACTGGCAATGGTTTATTTGAGGGAATAAATGGAATGCTGCGATTGGCTCGTACGTGTTTTTTGCACGGATTGACTACAACACGGATATGTAGGTAGCTATTAAGATATTAGTGCGTTTTGTTAGAGTATACGAAAAATCCCAACTTCATTTTAGAAGTTGGGATTTGTTGCTTTAAAAGTTATTAGCAGGGCGGCAATCCTGATCTCTGGTAACTACCTTATAGGTAGCGCGTGGGGAACCTTTCCCACCTCAAATAACTTTTATGTATTTAATATGTGTTAGAAATTATTTAAATATGATAACAAGTTGTTAATCTATTCAATGATTATACTACACTTTTTTAGCCATTTTGTAAACACTCTATCCTTTTTGCTATTACTTAGTAAAGAATGACATCGGATGAATACGTCCAGAGCGTAGCCGTTTTTGAATCTTATCTATTCCATTGTCTAATATGTAAAATGAGCTAAGGAATAAACCACTTTCTGTATTTAATTTTATTGGCAAAATTACAGAGTCGCTAAGGGCTTTGTATATTTCTATGGTATCTGGCTCTTTTGGATTTTGTCCAGCATAATCAGGGTTTGTAATAATGCTTGGGATATCTTGATAATATGCCATAAAGTCATTCCAGTGGCCACGCTTTTTTAAATGTTTTAAAACCCCTGGAGGCATATATATTTCTGAAGAAATACAGGGAAGAGCATAATGATTAATAATACATTCAGGAACAAAACCTACTAACTGGGTATCTGTAGAATACGGATCTATGTTTATTGTCATTAAAATACAACCTTTTGTGAGTTTTAGTTCAGTATATCATGATAGATATGAGCTATTCTACCACGGTTCTAGAACCCTTTTTGAAGCATTAAAACGGGTTCAAAATTTAATAGTTTTGACACCAATGTGTTGATGCAGTAATATCAAGGTGTAAAAAGGTGTCATAACTTAGGTCTATAAGTATGTGCAGAAATGAGGTATTTTTTATGATTTACGGTTATGCGAGGGTGTCGACTATATCACAGGAATTAGAGGTTCAGCTTCAAGCGTTGGAGAGTGAAGGAGCGACTGTTATTTATAAAGAGAAATTCACAGGAACGAAAACAGACCGACCACAATTAAATGAGCTGCTGTCTAAATTAAAAGAAGGTGACAAGCTTGTTGTAACCAAATTGGATCGATTGGCTCGTAACACTAAAGAAGGCATCGGGATCATTGAACAGTTATTTGCAAAAGGCGTAAAAGTACATGTCCTTAATGTTGGATTGCTTGAAGATACGACAATGGGGCGTTTCTTTTTACAGACGCTACTTGCAGTAGCTGAAATGGAAAGAAATCTTATTATTGAACGCACTCAGGAAGGGAAAGCAATTGCTAAGCAACAATCGGGATTCCGAGAAGGTAGGCCTAATAAATACACTAAAAAACAGTTAGATCATGCTATGCAGATGTTAAGTAGCCACTCTTTTAGGCAAGTTGCAGAGCTAACAGGCATTTCTTTGAGTACATTAAAACGTGAGAGCAGAAAGCGTAAATGTATGTTATAAAAAGGTCGTCGTGAAAAGGTGAAATGGAGTTCACATAGAATTATACATATATGAGTATGTGTGAAATGAAGGTGAAGTGAGTATGAATATAGATAAAAATGCAACGATAGGTAGTATTTTAAACGCAATAAGAGAGGGGAATAAAGCCGAAGATGTAGCAAAAGAGATAGATGGAATCAGTCAGAAACCTTTGTTAAAAGCCCTAAAAGAAGCTGGATATGCATACAGTAACAAAGCCCCGAAGGGGTGGCATTATATAGGTGAAGGTACAGAACCTAAGGAGAAAAGCATTTTTGACTATGTTTATAATTCAACAGGTGTGAAACGTGATTCATCAAAGGTGAATAATTCTTCACATGAAGTAATAGAAAGTAATACTAGGGTGAAAGAAGATAATGCGAATATCACAAGAAGTTCACCAGTAGTTCACCCTCAATTCACGCAAGATGAATTAATAGATCTAGTTGAAATGCTTCAAGAATGGCGATTAAAAAAGGCAACAGAATATTTAGGGACAGTACAAGAGCCAAAAGAGGTACATGCACGCATAAAAATACTGCCACAAGGGGACAAGACAAGAAAGACCATTGTTATTGATAAAGACATAGGAGAACGTTTAGATAATTATTGCAAAGTTGAGCGAGTGAATAAATCGGACGTACTGCATTTAGCATTGATGGATTTTTTAGATAATAATTAGAAAATAGTAAATGAAATGATGTCACAAAAAATTTTTTTGAGCAAACTGTGACGTCATTTCATTTTTTCTGTGACGTTAACCCAAATTTCTGTGACGTTAATAATCCAGTGCTACCAAGGATTTCAAAACTATTTTTATAAATAGCTTTGTGACGTATTTTAAATATCTGTGACGTTAGTGATATTGGTGACGTGAAAAATATGATGTTTTTTGCTATTTACAACTTTTAATCTTTAGATTATGGTAGATTAAACTAAATGGAACGTAAAAAAGCCACTCCACAGTGACTAACATTGAGCGCCAACTCTTTGTTAATCGCTTTATCGTATCTCGTACATACGATGCAGCTTGTCGTGAAATGACTGTTTTTAACTGTTAAAACGATACATAGTATCTATATACGTCATTCTAGTATGAATTAGAAGACATTTCAACAGTTTATTAAAAAGTTTCCGTCATCGAAAGCGTTTTGCATCGTTACTACAGCGATGTAAAACGCTTTTTTGCTTCAAAAAGGGGCAACTACCATGGAAAACAAACTAAAAACTACACCAAACCAAGCAGTCCAAACATTTATTACATACGGCAATCAAAAAGGAGATCGGCAACTCAAAGAAGAACGCCTGCAGCAATTAGAAAACGTACTGGCCACACAAGGTATTTATCCTGGAGGGAAAGTACATAGAGTGCTAGAAAAATTGATTTATGATCTTACATACAATGGCATTATCAAAGTAAGCCGAGAGCATTTGAGTAAAAAATTAGAGGTTGGTTTCAATACAATCTCGACAGCTTTTAAGTTGATGGAGCAATCTAAGCTATTTATCCTTTCCAGAAACAGATCAGGAAAGACGAATAGTGGTTGTCGTGTCATTTTGGATGTGCAGCACGTGAACTTTGAAAGCATTTTAAGTGAAGTTTATCATCTGAATGCGTATGAAATTGCCATCGTAAAAGATGAATTTAAACAACCAAATAAACATCAAAACAAACATCAGGATTTGGCTCAAAACGCTGTTATACCAACGCTGAATGGCTCAAATTCGACTCTTAACTATAATAACCAAATTAAAACAATAAAAGATATAAAGACGTCTACTAAGCAGTCGTCTGATCAGAAAAATAATCTTTATAATCGTTTGAAAAATCTTTATCAAGCCCGTACAGGCTCTCTAAAGGGCTTTAAAGCCTTCGTGGGTGTTATCTATGGGTCATTAAAAAAAATCAAAGCAGAGGACAAGCTAGGGGTGTCTCACGGCCATTTAGAAACAATTATGTATCAATCCTTAGATGCAGCCATTTCAGCAAGCGATCAATATGTGAAAACTAACCGTTTAGCCTTACTAAGTGCTATTATTCGCAACAAAATCAACGATTTAACGGTGTCAAATGGATCTACAGCATCAGAAAAAGAGAAAACTAGAAAAGTAGAAGTAGTCCCAGCATGGTTTGCGACGCGTCATGAGCAAGAAGAAGAAGTAACCGAAGAACAGAAAGCCTATTTTGCACAAGAACGTGAGCGAATCTTGGCCAAGCTACGAGATATTTAATCCAATGAGGAATGGTGAAAAATCATGCCTCTAGTTTACTGTGCTCATTTTTACTATTGAAGATAGGAGTGGAAAAAAACATGCAAAAAAATAACGCATTGTTAGGAGTTCATATTCGAAGTAAAAAAGAGGCAGCAGTATTAAAGCTGCATCACAAGCAATATATATGGATTGTTCCAGAACATTTAATGGAGTTGAATATCCAACCAGGAGATATTGTAGCAGTTGGAAAAGGTGCTCCCGTTCTAGTGATGGCTGTTTTTAGAGATGACACAGAATCTCATAAATATATCTATAAGTTCTTAGAAAGATCTCCACAATTTTCGGAGAAATTAATGAAGATTTAATAAACATTTTCATTTCTAGTTTGATGGAAAAATCAAATTATAGGCCATTTACGTTTGTTTTAAGACGGTTATTTTATTTTTGCTTTATTTAACTTCATGCTCTAATTTTCAAAGGCTTAAAAAGCCCGAGGGAAGCTTAGAGAGCTGGACCTCCTAAAAGAATTCAACGAACAAGGGGGTTTTTCTACATGGAAGGGTCGAGTAATATTTTTGTCCTCCTAAACGCTGCGCCATTAAGAGTAATGAATCGATTACTTAAATCTAAAGACAGTAGGGACAATGTGTTGTCCCTACTGTCTTTAGATTTTTGAAACTTCTATTTTTTCTTCTTTTCTGTTGATTTTATAATTATTAAGCTAACAATACTTATAAGCGCAACTCCATACATAATAGTTTTATTGGTTTCGCCCCAAGTATCAACCATTGCTATGAGAATTATTAGTAGTAATAAAAAGTAAAGTAAGTAACTTCGCATTTGTAAACTCCCGTTTTTTCTTAATTATAGGAAAAAAAAGTGGAATTAATAAATTTCCACTTTTAACCACGTTATGTTAAACAGTGGATACAGGCGTTATCTATGGTTCATTGATTAAGAAATAGCCACATTTGTCATAAAAAATATACACGATTTTATGCAAAGTGAAGAATAAACCACGTAAGTAAAAATGCTGCTACATCAGCGTTTACGCCACCTGTATAAAAAGATGTATAAACAATGTTCATCAAAAAAGCACCGAAACATTGATATAACAACATTCGTGGCTTTTTGATGTGTGTCCAAACGTGCATTTGGGAACGTTATTGGCTTTATGAATGTATATGTTATAAATCCTTGTTGTACTAGAAGAAAAATTGAAAGAAAGAGCATAAGGGAAATCTGCTATCACTTGGGGTGATAGACTAGGCAGAACCTAGTGTTTCGGTGTCCCCATAAAAAAGTGTGATTCTTCCTATTTTCTTCCTAGTACTTCCTTTTTCTCACGCACATTTATTTCGTTCTTCCGGTTTTCTTCCTAGCTTTTTTGCTAAAATCAGGCCTTTTACCATTCAAAAATAACCAGGTTACTTCTATACTGATTCATCTTCAATGGCATCATTTTTTCTTTTCACCAGAGCGAATCATTTCAATTTTCCCTATCAATTTCCCTAATCTTTTATTGAGTCCTACCAAAATGCAAGGTTGATATTGTGTGCGTCAAAACTTAAAATTTAGAGTTAAGACGCACTTGTTGGGGGGAGAGTATTGCTGAAAAGATTTTTTTAAAATAATAAAGATGAAAAAAATGATGAGAAATGGCAAGGTGGAAATCCAAATAATCGCCCTAAGTTAACCATCAATGAATTAAAATTGCTGCATTTAAAAGATGCTGGGAAAAGTAATCGAGAAATTGCTCGATTACTAGATGTTTCTGAAGCAACTATTAGGAGACGGTTGAAAGAACTAAAATGACTGGATACTCTATGTAGAAAACATATAGAAGCGAATAAACGTTTGTATAGAAAATATGTAGAAATGCACTTTTTTATGGGGATACCGAAATACTAGGCTCTGCCTAGTCTATCACCCCAAGTGATAGCAGATTTCCCTTATGCTC
>NZ_JBBOPH010000003.1:0-12079 GCF_038003545.1 Lysinibacillus sp. FSL K6-0102
TGTCGTGTCATTGTGGATGTGCAGCACGTTAATTTTGAAAGCATTTTAAGCGAAGTTTTTCATCTAAATGCGTATGAAATTGCAATCGTAAAAGATGAATTTAAACAACCAAATAAACATCAAAATAAACATCAGGATTTGGCTCAAAACACTGTTATATCAACGCTGAATGGCTCAAATTCGACTCTTAACTATAATAACCAAATTAAAACAATAAAAGATATAAAGACGTCTACTAAGCATGCGTCTGATAAGAAAAGTACTCTTTACAATCGTTTAAAAGACCTTTATCAAGCCCGTACAGGCTCTTTAGAGGGCTTTAAAGCCTTTGTGGGTGTTATCTATGGGTCGTTGAAAAAAATCAAAGCAGAGGACAAGCTAGGGCTATATCACGGCCATTTAGAAACAATCATGTATCAATCCTTAGATGCAGCCATTTCAGCGAGCGATCAATACGTGAAAACCAACCGTTTAGCCTTACTAAGTGCCATTATTCGCAACAAAATCAACGATTTAACGGTTTCGAATGCATCTACAGGGTCAGAAAAAGAGAAAACTAGAAAAGTAGAAGTAGTCCCAGCATGGTTTACGACGCGTCATGAGCAAGAAGAAGAAGTAACCGAAGAAAAGAAAGCCTATTTTGCACAAGAACGTGAGCGAATTTTGGCCAAGTTACGGGATCTTTAATCCAATGAGGAATGGTGAAAAATCATACCTCTAGTTTACTGTGCTCATTTTTACTATTGAAGATAGGAGTGGAAAGAAACATGCAAAAAAATAACGCATTGTTAGGAGTTCATATTCGAAGTAAAAAAGAGGCAGCAGTATTAAAGCTGCATCACAAACAATATATATGGCTTATTCCAGAACATTTAATGGAGTTGAATATCCAACCAGGAGATATTGTAGCAGTTGGAAAAGGTGCTCCCGTTCTAGTGATGGCTGTTTTTAGAGATGATACAGAATCTCATAAATATATCTATAGGTTCTTAGAAAGATCTCCACAATCTTCGGAGAAATTAATGAAGATTTAATAAACATTTTCCTTTCTAGTTTGATGGAAAAATCAAATTAGAGGCCATTAACGTTTGTTTTAAGATGCTTATTTTATTTTTGCCTTATTTAACTTCATGTTTTAATTTCAAAAGGCTTAAAAAGCTCGTAAGAAGCTTAGAGAGTCGAACCTCCAAAGATTGGCATTGAATTTGGGTCTTATCGAACACCCCTTTCCGACTTACTAATTGATGTGATGTTGAAAAGAGATTTTATGCAAAGTTTTATACAACATTTTCATCGAATTTCGGACGGTTTTTGCCTATTTCACAATGATGTATAAAAAATGTATAGCAATTTTGAGGCGTGTCATTACAAGAACATTGTAATGACGGGCTTTTTCGTGCTTCTACAACTTCCCACTCTGGTTGTTATGTCAACTAATCATGTATGGGGACTGTATAAAATTTTGGGCTATCGTGGTAATGGAATGGTATACTAGGGTATGTAACCCCCTTTTACCTTCTGCACAAGGTAGAGGGGGGTTATTTGTATTATCCAATTGATATTTATGGTTCAAAATGGAGAAACTTTAAAACACTATAAAACGTTATAATATTTGGAAAGTGGGTAATTTTATGGTAAGTTTACAAATTTATGATTTTATACACATTATTCTTGCTATTTTCACCATTTCATCACTTTTAATTACGTTTTTTATTTTTGTACAAAAAAAATCTAACCAAATTATTAATGGTATTACATTAGGTTTATTTTCTTTAATAACTATTGCAGTTTCAGCTATTACTGTAATAATAGCCGGCTATGTAGGCGACGAAATAAGTGAGGGTGGAGATAGTATTTCTTTAATTATGTTTATAATTATTTTGTTACTATGTATATTAAATGGATTTATTTATACAACACGTCTGAAAAAGTTCACATAAATTTAGTGGTTTTGAAAAAGTTAAAAAAAGCCCAGTTCTTTTCAAAAGAATTAGGCTTTTTTTTTTACTTATTTTTCGGATTACAAGCTTTTGCAACTACTTCATGATAATTGGTTGTTGTACGCCAAGGTTCTATATTCCAAGGATTTTTTAAACCTTTAATTGTATCAGCATGACAATGTAATTGTGCTTTCATATTTTGAGCACATGCTGAGTTACAATGAAGAGATGTAGTTCATGCCAGAACATTTTTATACATATCTAAATAATTCAAGCGTTATAAATCGTTTTTTTGCTTAGAACTATAAGGGTTTATCGGATTTTTTTAGGGTGGACAAAAAAAAAGCCTTCTGTTATCATGAAATTGTCGATATTTCAAAATTTACCAGTGTAATTTTGGGTTATTTGGTATTTAGAGTTAAATATTAACGTTTAAAGTTGTATAAAGCTTATTTTTGTAAAGCGAGGTTATGCCCGATGTGCAATTGGCGACGCTCGTTGAAAATCGCCTTCCAGAATAAGAAAATCATTCAAACGTTGAATGAGCGTGAAAAAGTAAAATGGGTTTTCTTAACGTTGACTATTCAAAATGTCGAAAGTGACATATTGAAAAATACTATGGATCAGATGGCTAAAGCATGGAATCGTTTTGCTGGTTATGCCAAATTTAAAAAGTCAGTTAAAGGCTATTTTCGGGCAATAGAAGTAACTCGGAACTGGGATAAAGAAAATGAATGGTATGGGACATATCATCCTCATTTTCGTGTGTTGCTTGCTGTGCCGAATAGCTATTTTAAGAAAAAGGATTTTTATATTACACAAGCTGATTGGACAAGTATGTGGCAACGTGCTATGAAGTTGGACTATAAACCAATGGTTCATGTAGCAACAGTGAAGCCTAAAAAGGAATCACCTGATTTTATGAAAGTGGAACAAGAAATGAAAAAAATAATTTCTGAACGAAATGCTATTTTTGAGGTTTCCAAGAATCCGGTAAAAGATACAGATGTAGTTCGTGGCGATAATGTCATACCTGAAAATGTTCGAATTGTTAAAGATTTAGATACAGCATTGGCGTATAAACGGTTGATTTCTTATGGTGGTCTGCTGAAAGAAATACATAAGGAATTAAATTTAGACGATGTGGAAGATGGGAGCATAATTCACTTTGATAATGACAATGATGAGTTTGCTAATGGTGCAGTAGATGTCATGGCATATTGGCATGTTGGATTAAATAATTATGTAATTGTAAAAAGTTAAGAAAAAGTAGACAGAATAAATTATATTTACCCTGCCCACTTTTAATTGTTTTACCAATTTGTATATACAGTTTCTAAATCTGCGTATCGGCCACCTGAAGCTGCTGTTGTAAAGTCATATGGGTGAATTAAACCACCTACATGTTTTGGTGCTATTATTGGATACGCTGTCCCGAAGTTATATGCTTGCCAAACTAATTTTGAGCAGTATGTTCTATCAAATGTATGGTTGCCACTTGTTATATCGTAAACTGCATCTTTATATTCTTTTACATAATTTTTAGCCCATTTCGCTGCATCTGCAGGAGATCCTTTGTATTGACTAGTAGGTCGTACAACTTTAGTGCTTTTTCCGTATCTACTATCAAACCAAGTTGATAGTTTTTCTTTTGTGGGATGAGCTCCTGGTCCTGAAATGTGAACATAATATGTACTATCAACTACTATAGCAGCATGTCCAGATAAACCTTTACAATCTGTTTTACAATTAGTTTCCTTTGTAACTAAGATATCTCCTGCTTTAGCTGCCGTTTTATTCGGATAATTATAAGCATGTGCTTCTAATGGTTTATAAGAAAACATTAGAAGTAAACCAAATAGTGAAAAGAACAGGCATGTAAATATTTTTTTTGTGTTCATTCTGTTATTCAACTCCATATCTATTTATTTTGAAAAGAGGTTATAAATTTGAAAAAATCCATAATTTTCCCTTCTATCCTTATTTTAATTATTTTAGTATTATTTTCAACTATTGAAATTTTTAACTTTTATGGTAATGAAAAAGCTGATGATATTGATAAAGGTGTAGCTTTAGAGTTGGAGAAAGATGTGCTCAATTATTTATCCAGTAAAGGTTATAAGGAAGATGAAATTTATAAAATTGAAGTGAAATACAATCCTAAAATAGGGAATGTCCCAGATGCATATTATGTTAACGTTATTTTTTTAGATGAAAAAGATGTGACTTATAAGTATGTTGTTATAAATGGTGATATAGTTCAATCTGGACTTTCAGGTAGTTCTGGTAAAGGCAAACATGAAGAATAAGTGGACGAAGAGTAGCAAAAGCTACTCTTTTTGTTTTTTGTGATGGCTAGATGGGAGATCGGTGAAGTGTAGCAGTTGTCCATCACAATTTGCTCCTTATCCTCCCTTTGGTCCTCAAGATACAAAAATAAAAATTAATTGAGATAACTGTCTAGAATTCGGCGTAGTGAAAGGACAAAAATTTTTAAAAGAAAAGAGCATAAGGGAAATCTGCTATCACTTGGGGTGATAGACTAGGCAGAGCCTAGTGTTTCGGTGTCCCCATAAAAAAGTGTGATTCTTCCTGTTTTCTTCCCGAAATTTATTATGTTCTTCCTGTTTTCTTCCTAGCTTTTTTGTTAAAATCAGGCCATTTATCATTCAAAAATAACCAGGTTATTTCTATAATGATTCATCTTCAATAGCATCTTTTTTCTTTTCACTAGAGCGAATCATTTCAATTTTCCCTATCAACTTCCCTTGTTTTGTTCGCCACTCCTAAACAATTTCACTTTCCAGTTACATTATTTCTCGTTGAACATTTGAATTCCCTAATTTTTTAAATGTTTTAAAGACCTCCCAAAATATATAAAGGTTGATAACGCATGCGTCAAAACTTAAAATTTAGAGTTAAGACGCATTTATGGGGGGGATAATTTGCTAAAGAGATTTTTTAAAAATGAAAAAAAAGAGGAACTATGGCGAGGGGGAAACCCAAATGGCCGTCCTAAATTAACCATCGATGAATTTAAACTGTCGTATTTAAAAGGTGCTGGGAAAAGTAATCGTGAAATTGCTCGAATACTAAGTGTTTCTGAAGCAACTATTAGGAGACGGTTGAAAGAACAAAAATAATTGGATACTCTATGTAGAAAACGTATAGGAACGAATAAACGTTTGTATAGAAAGCATGTAGAAATGCACTTTTTTATGGGGACACCGAAACACTAGGCTCTGCCTAGTCTATCACCCCAAGTGATAGCAGATTTTCCTTATGCTCTTTCTTTTCTCATAATCTAAATACACTGGTGGACATCATTAGTATCACAATGATAGATTAAGGATTTTTCCTACATAGGTGAGATCTCAATCGGTAGATTGCTTGCAGCGTTAAGCTCCATAGTAGATTTGCTAGCAAATCCATTTGCGCTCCCAGCGCAAAAACGGGCGGAGATTATATGGCACACTCCGATAACAAAGCGCGGAAAGTTGAAGTACACAAAGGATGATTGGGAACAATTTGATGCAAAGGCAGAGAAGAATCGCTCACTTTTTTTACGCGAAATGATTGTAAAAACGTTGAATGAAGATACACAAGTCTAGAAAGAGTAACTTTATATAAATAAATAGAGTAACTCTAAATAATAAAAGTAACTTTATTATAAAAGTGCGCTTCATGATAAACAGCTGTTTATCATGAAACTTCTTTTTTATATTGCTAATAAGTAAAGCTCTCGTCGAAAAGATTGAGAGCTTACTTTTTTAATATTTTTTATGGAAAGGGAAAAATATAACTATTAATAACATTCCTAAATACAGAGGATACTTTAAAAATTCATTTGTTGAATATCCTAATAAATAAGTCATACCTATTAACATCATTACTATACCAATTGCAAACAAACCAAGTCTTATTTTTTTCTTCACACATTTCCCTCCAAATTTAAAATTCTATTCTACCTCATTTTTGAGCTTGCCTCTTTTAGTTTAAGTAATATCGATTGTTGCGAGGCCTAAATAAGTCGGCTCTACTAACCTTATAACTAATTTTAGAGGTGTTTTTCCTCCTGCTCTTTCTCTTATTTAAAAATATGGTATCAAAAAGGGACAGCTTTATGCTGTCCCTTTTAAACTTTTAGTTCAAAAAATAGAAAAAGTCTATTAGCTATCGGATTTTTCGTTCTTAAAATAATTAATTTAATGGAATGGTTGATTTTAAGGTTAATACATTCCCTTTGTATAACAGATGTACATCAAAAACAATAAAAGGAGTGTTTTATTTATGGCTAGTGCTGTCATTGATGCAAATATTGCAGTAACAGGTGTTACAAAAAATACTAATGGAACAATTAAAGTAACTTATAAAGTAAAGGTGAAAGATGCAGGGAAAACAGGCATTTCTATTGGCTACGAATGGCCAAGTAATTATCGATTAAGTGATAGTAGCTTTACAACAGTAGCTAATACTGTTGGTACTCATACTATTACCCTACCTAAACCAAAAGTTAATGCTATTGGAACTCAAAATGTTGTCGCTAAACTTTCAGGAAGATACACGGAGAGCAAACATCTTAAGTCAGTATTTAATTATCCTGATAAAAAAGAAGTAACATATCATGAGGTTAGTAAATTAGATGCTGGAGCTGAATACTTTGTAGTTGTAGGTTTAGGTGCCGCAATTGAGTATTACTTCAAAAAAAGTAAAATTGGATTCGTTTTAGGCAAAGCATATTTGGGATTCATCACTTATTATGGTCTCACTAGTGTTGGTGTAATTGAAGATTTCCCACCAGCAGTTGTAGGACAGTATCTAAAGGTTACAACTTGGTATTCTTCTCAAGGATTCCATGTGAAAACGGAAATTTGGGCAAATAAGTCTTCGTTCGATAAAAAGGCAAAAGCCATTTATGTTGGAACAGCAGTTTCTAAATGGTAAAACTTTGTTTACAGTCTCAGACTGTAAACAAAGTTGAACAAGTATCATAGTATGCAAAATTTTATACCAGCCAGTAAAACAGCCTCAAAACGTTGGCAAACCAACAATGTATAAAATGCTGCATATACAATAACTTGTGATTTAAATGAAAAGGCAGTAATGACAAGGTTCCCTTATCGTTACTGCCTTTTTCTAATGTTATGTAAAGTGAAAATGTATGGACATAAATAATTTTTTTAAACTTTTTTTGAAAAAAGGTTGTTAAATCGAAATGAAATTACCTTTATAGAGTGTTAGATGGTTAGCCAATCATAACAAATAAAAAATTACCTATTTAGGAGGAATTACATTATGGCTTCATTTATTCTTGGTACTCGAAAAGGTGCTTCTACAACATTCACGTATCCACGCGCGGGTATGCTACAGTTGGATTATGTAATGGGTCTAGCTGTACAATATTTACAAACTAAAACAGCAGAGTCTACTATGGCAAATGGTTTGTCTCGTGTTGAAATGGCGGGAGCTTTAGGAGATGTTTTTGGCACTTCAAGTAATACAACGATTGCCAATCGTATCGCAGTGCATATTTGGCCTGAAACAAGTGTGCGACAAGCCTTTGCAAGTGCTGCTCAAGCTGGTCGTAATAATATCAAGTCAATTCACAATAACGTTGAATCGGGTGGTTACAAATCTGTCACTGTTAAGGTTTCTTACACAGAAGTGTACAACCTTGCAACAGGACGTACTGTTTTGACAGTTATTGATTCTGCTTCGGCTACTTCATACAATAAATAATATCGTACAAATTTAAAAAACCTGCTTGTTTAACAGCAGGTTTTTTTGTTATTGAATCCCCTTTAAAGCATCGAAAAATTCATCATCACCGTTTAGAATCGTATATTCATAAAGGAATTTATCTTCTGTTTTAGTTGAATCGTTATCTAAATCTAGAAATGCAATTTGTTTTTTCTTTTCGGATACGTGCAATCCATATCCTTTATTTGATTCGATGTCGATAGCATAATCAATATCTTCATACGGAGTTGCACCGAGTGTTTTTTGTACTTGTAAGTTGTTTATCGCATTCATAATTTGTTTTTGTTGTTTTTCGTCTGTGACATTTACTCTATCAGGATTTAGCGGTTCTGATTCAATAATACGGATGTTTAAAGAAGTTGGTTTTTCATTTAAATTGGCATCATCAAAAATCTCTGCTACTGTATAAACTTTTTCAAATTCAGCTTTAGCAATGGCTTCTTGTTTTTTTAATTCTTTATTTTCATATACATCCCATCCCATTAATCCAATAACGACGGCAAGAACACTAATTGTTATGAAGATACGTTTCCGCATGTTTTTCCCCCTATTTCTTTTTGTAATTAAATTATACCAAAATTTGTATCGAACTGTTGTATCCAGTTTCGTTATATAAATTAGCAGAAAAATAAAATTCAGATTTTTTAAAAAAGTTGTTGATTTGAAATGGATTTCCCTTTATAGAGTGTTAGCTAACAAAAAACAAACAATAGGGGGAATTAAAATGGGTCTTTATTCAGACACAAGAACGGTTGATGCAACTGTAGCACAACTCTCAGAAATGGTTCGTGCACAAAAGAAAGTAATAGATTTGCTTGAAAGTAAGAATATAAGTAAATCTATCATAACAGACACATACAATTCATACGGGGGAGCTGTTTTAGGACTTGTATTTGTAGCAAGCACAGCGGCTTCTGTAGCAGCAGGGTTTATGAGTCTGTTAACAAGCTTGAACGCTGCTGAAAAATCATGGTTGTTGAACGATGTAAACACGGGATACACACAGCTTTTAGAAACTTACTTCATGATGACTAATGGTAGTTGGGTTAAATGTAATATGACACTTACGGTTAACGTTGAACGTCCTAATTACGAATTTGCCTTTATCAAGTCTCGAAAATTAAATAGCTTGACAACTCCTGGTGGACAAGTAACATATCCAGCTTAAAAAAAAAGGCACTTACAATTGAGTAAGTGCCTTTTATTTTGTTGCATCTTTTAAAATAGTGAAGAAATCGCTATCGTTTACGATGGCATAATTTTCTCGATTATTAACAATATGCAGTGACTTTTTGTCTGAAATAAGATACATTGTATAACCTGTATTTAATGAAATCGTTATTCGGTAATCATACTCACTGGGTTTTATTGTTGTTTTAGCAAATTTTGCATTCTGAAAAGCTTGTATAAGCTTTTTTTGCGTTTCTTCTGGAATTTCAATTTGTGTATATATATCTTTTTTATTTGTATCAATGGTATGAACGGTTATAGTCTGCTTTTCCACATTAAAATCAGCGTTTTCGAATATCTCCGTTGCAGAGTATTCAGCATTTTTTATATCTGTTGTAGAGTGGTCAACGTGTTTTAATATATCTGTTGTGGAGTCGCTTTGGTCTTTTTTTGTAATTAAAAAGCCAACAGCGATGACGATTACAAGTAAAAACAATATAATTATATTTTTTTTCATATAGACCCCCTCTTTTTCTATTAACAGAATTATAACAAATTTTAGAAATTAATGAGTTTTTTTAAGGATTTTTGAAAAATGGTTGTCAAACTGTCTATAGATTTACCTTTAATAAAGAAAGGAGGGGTTCGATGGGAGAATATGAATTTTTAATTGGTTTGATTAGCAACACAGGCTTTCCGATTGTCGCTTTTTTACTGATCTTTTGGAAGTTCGATAAATCACTAGGATTGCTTGCAGAAGCTGTGAATAATAACACGAATGCAGTTCAATTATTATTACAAAAAGAAAACCAAGAAAAAAAATAAGTAATTAAATTGTTACAATAATAAATGATATTTCTTTCTATTTTTTTGATGTTAAATTTGTAAAATGAACATAATTATGGATGTGAATTTTCTTTTTTTGCCCTAAAATAGAACATATGTTTCTTTTTTGGATAGGAGTTGATTTTTTGATTCAAAATCGTCTATTAAAATCTTTTTTAGAAAATGAAAAAGTAAGCAAGCTGTATAAAAGTTATTTAGAGAATCCTGCCCCTCATACGAGAGACACTATTGAAAAATTATTTAAAATCCACGTTCGAAAAATTCAATTACTTAGTTATTTTTCCCATGTTTTGTATTTTGAATCTCAAAGATATGACAAACAAATCCGTTATAATAACCAAGTTAATCAGTTAACGTTAGATAAAGGCATTAACGATGGTGAAAACAAATTTATTGATTTAATTCCCGATGAAAGTATTGATGATTCTGAGTGGATACATTCTGACTTCACTCATTTGGAAGTAATTTTCGAGGACAAGCAACTATATAATATTGTTTCGAAATTAGGACCAAAAAAGAAATATATATTGCATTCTATTTTTGTAGATAATCTCACGGAAGAAGAAATTTCAAAAAAATTAGGTACTTCAAAACAAGCTGTCAATAAAGCTAAAAACCAGGCTTTTCAAAAGATTAGGCTGGAGTATTCAAAAAAATCGAGGTGATGTTGATGCCAATAAATGAATTAAGTGAATTAAGAAGTATGGCATTCCAACAGGAGGTTCTAGATATGTTGCAGCCTAAAATTAAATCAGTTTTACATCAGACCAGTTTTCAAAATAGGATGGATTTAGAACAGGAAATTTCGTTAATGATCATTAGGGTTGTTAAAACAAAACAATTTAGAAAAGTACCTTCGTTTTTCGAACTTATTGAAAGTGAAAAAATTATATAAAAACGCTCCACTCTTTTTTCTCCGGAAATGGACAGCAGTTGTACCGTTACCTGGAGAAAAGTAATAGTATTATTAGTTAACTAATATAAACTAATATATTAGAAACTATTAGGAGAGTGAATAGTATGTGGGAGCTGACAAAAGACAACAACGTTTCCGAGCTTATTGCGAGTAAAAAATCGTTAAAAGAGCTTAGAAAGTTTTTAAATACACGTGATACAACCATAAGAGAAGTATTTAATTCATTAGGGTACTTCTATAATAAATCGCAACATGAATGGCAACGTGACGCCAATTTTCCGGATAAAGATATGACTTTTAATGAAGCATTGGCACAGTTAAAAGCAGTATCACCAAAGCAAACTCCTAAAGTGAATAGAAAACTAATAGAAGTTAATAAAGAGCTAATAAAAACTAATAAAGAACTAATAGAAACTAATAAAGAGGTAGCCGTCACCATTCCTAATAATGAACTAATAGAAACTAATAGTCAGCAAAACCTAGAGGTTTTGAACGCCATTGGCCTGTCAGAAAACGAGTTTCATGTGTTAAAAAAGATGATTCAAGAACGCATTCAGCAAGAGGATCAGCATGAACAGTTACCAATTTTTAATGAGATTGCGAAATTAAATACCAGAAGTAGAAAAAATAAAACGTATTACATTTCAGAGGAGTTAGTGGCAGAAGTAGATCGTGTGGCAGATGAGTTAAATATAAAAAAATCACAGTTAGTTGAGGTTGCACTATTAGAATTTTTCAAGCGTCATGGCTCTATTCAATAAACTAATAGAAACTAATAGTCAGAGAATATATTTACAAGTTACGAACTTTAGCGTATGGTAAGAATAACTAAATCGAACGTAAAAAAGCCATTCCACAGTGACTAACATCGGATTGCCGTCCTTTGTTAATCGCCTTATCGTACCGAAACTACGATGCAGCTTATCGTGAAATGACTTATTTTTTACTGTTAGATGATACATAGTATCTATATATGTCATTCTAGTATGAATTAGACGACATTTCAACAGTTAATTAAAAGGTCATTCAAGATTATTCTTTAATCTAAAGCGTTTTGCATCGTTAAGACACGATGTGAAACGCTTTTTTGCTTCAAAAAGGGGCAACTACCATGAAAAATAAACTAAAAACTACACCAAACCAAGCAGTCCAAACATTTATTACATACGGCAATCAAAAAGGAGACCGGCAACTCAAAGAAGATCGCCTGCAGCAACTAGAAGAAACTTTGGCAGCACAAGGTATTTATCCTGGGGAGAAAGTACATAGAGTGTTAGAAAAATTGATTTATGACCTTACATACAACGGCATTATCAAAGTAAGCCGAGAGCATTTAAGTAAAAAATTAGAGGTTGGATTCAATACAATCTCAACAGCTTTCAAGTATATGGAGCAATCCAAGCTATTTATCCTGTCCAGAAACAAATCCGGAAAGACGAATAGTGGT
>NZ_JBBOPH010000004.1:0-6110 GCF_038003545.1 Lysinibacillus sp. FSL K6-0102
CCCAGTCTACAAGCGCCCTCATGGGAATTTTCCCTGTATTTTCTGCTGGGGTAGTACAGCCCCCAGCAGACTCGAATTCCCAACATGAACCTGCTGTGTTTTTTTCCATAAATTCACCTACTTTTATTACTTCATTGAAAATGTAGCCACGTTTTTAAAAAAGGTTTGTAAGGAGGGTGAAGCATAAAAGGCTTAGCACTACGTTGCTACACGCTGTTGCGCAAGCTATACAGTGGTTTCCAGAAAAGCTAGCGCAGATATAGGCGAGCTATATCTTTGCTGGTTAGTACGCTACGCGTGAGCGTCATATCTCTTCGCAAATCATTTAGCATCTTTAAACATGTGCTGTTTACGTATTTGTATCACTTCATCCTCTGATAGATATTGCATAATTAATGCTGCTATTCCAGCACGCAAAACATCTGAATCACTAGTTTTTACCGTAAAAGACTTTTCTTCATTCATCTTGTCAGCAATCGCTTGTACAATTGCTTTATCATAATCAGACGCTCGCATTCTTATAATTTTATCTTTAGCCATATAATTGTAGCTCCTTTTTATTTGTTACCACAATTATACATGTTGTGGCTACATAATGTCCACATATTTTTAAATTATTTTTTTGTAGACACAGCAACAAAAATTACAGCAAAATAAAATACAATCACATATCCTAACGCTTCCAACAACAACATAGTCATTTCATCACCTTATTTTTTTGTAGACACATTTTTCAAAACTGTAACTACATTTTTAAAAAACCTCATTAATCATTAAAAAAATACAAACTGCAATGGCAACTAAAATATCAAGTATCTTTTCCATTTCGCAAACTCTCCTTACCTGTAATTACCAAAATCAAAAGAGCCATAAAAGGAAACAAAAAGAACAACACAAACAATGCAATATATACCTCATTATCAATATTCACCGTTTCAATAACTATCGTTTCATTCATTGCGCAATCCCTCGCTCCTTTTTGGACATAAACCGAGTACGTGCTAATCTTTCAATCTTTTTCTCCGTGTCATAGAGACTTCTTAAATGCTCGTTCTGGACGAATGATTTCTTATACACCTTCTGGACCTTCTGAGTGCCTTCAGCAAAGTTTTGAGCCCTCTCGTAATCTTTCTTCCTAAAGCACCTAACAATCGTCCAACGTTGCGCAAACGTCGTGCATTCAGCTACATATAGTGTTTGACGTCGCAATTGTACAGCTACATCTTGATACACTTGAGCGCTGGCTATAATCTTTACTTTTTGTTTCCTTTGTTGAGTGATTTCGGATAATAATTCCTCAGGGAACTCTTTCCACGCTTTACTATTAAACTCGTTTTGTATTTCATCCAAAGCGAATATAACGCCATCTACACCGTTCCTAATCTCAAAGAAGTCGTTCCAGTCACCAAACTCTTGGTGCTGATGTACATAACCATAATTCGTGATTATCAAAGCCTTGGGAAAGTCTTTACGCATGCGTTCAAGGTATTCCGTCATAGCCATTGATTTACCTGAACCTTGGTCTCCAACATACAGCGTTAAGCCATACTCATTAAATTTCCGACCATTTTTCAATACATCCCATAGATCCGCAAACTTAAAGCCAGTGAACTTTATTAATTTAGTAAAAAACCCCTCAGCGCTATAGATTTTTATTTTTTGATTGTCAGCTTTTTTCTTATTTTTAAACATGTTCATCCTCCAAATTGCCACCATTGATATTATGTCACTGGAGTGCAGCTGCGCTTTGCACACCAGTGACATTAACTAACTAATAGTTGGTATTTTGCTAATTATCCAGTTAAAAATTGATACAAATAGCTTTACATTATCAACAATAACAATCACAGATATGCAAGCTAGGATTGTTGGTATTGGTAAAAAATAAGATGCGAAGGATAGCAAGTAGACGCCATCTTGTATGTAACTCCCAAATGATTCTGGCAACTTTATTTCTGGCAAAAGCGCTAGCAACAAATTAACCACGCCAAAAATTAATTTAATCAACATTTCAAGAATCATTTTTCCATCACACCTCCACGCCCAGTGATTTTTCTATAGACATAAAAAATGGTCATGATTACGATAAAACCAGACATTACTTTTTTAAGAGTCGGCACGTGCTGTTCTACAAATGTAGTCGGCATAACATCTATTGGCTGACCACCAGTTGCAGGTAAATTAATACTTAAATTTGCCAATGGATTAGTATTTTCTTGAACAAAAAAATCTGACATTGTTTTTTCAAGACTGCCGACAATTTTAAACTTTTCATCAAAAACTTTTTTCAGTTTGTCAAATTCATTTGTTAAAAAGTCGGTATCCTCTGGAATGAAGATTTTTATAAAAAAGTCCAAGAGTTTCTCGAAAAAATTTAGTAGAAACTTTGTTAATTTTCCGAGCGCACATAATGTGCCACACTCGCCATCTTCGCCTTCTTCTTCTTCGTCTGGATCACCAGGCTTTTTATCAGGCACGATTTGCTCGCCTGTTTCAACATCTTTATAACCCCTCCCTGGAGTTTCGATAGCTGTCTTACCATCTATATATTTAACAGTGGGCTTGTCCCAATTGAGATTACAAATAGCACTATCGACCTCAGCAGTACCGTCTTTATTGACAATCATTGCTTTGCCATCGACCCCCAAAAACGTACTGCCCGATATCGACATTTGTATTTTTGTACCATTAGGACAGCTTAGATATGCCCTTGGCTCGGGTGTTAGAGTAGGCTTTGGAGTTGATTGTATATGGTCAAAAATCACTCTATAAGCAGGATTTTCGGGTTTACTAGGAACATCATTACCGTTATAGACTAAGCGAGTAGAGACATCAAAAAAATTTAAACATGCAGTAACATTAGATATACTGGTTATACTGCCACAAGCTCCATCAACCAGTTGTTGCATTTTTGATTTACTATAGCCATCTATAAACTTTTCTATATAACCTTGGTAAGTGCCAGCTATATATTTAGTTGCATAACCATCACCAGCACTATGATATGGACCAAAATTAGTAGCGTAGTATTCTTTGCCTTTCACTGTAAAATACAATCTATATCCCGATTTTAAATAAAAAGTACCAAATTCATCCACATAGCTGATGTTGTCGGTATTATTAAATAACCCTTCTTTTTCGGTGCCGTAATCCGTAAATAATTTTTTAAAAAAATCACCAATAGTCAGCATGAGACCCCCACCACGCTCGATTGCATCTCGTAAACTATCAGCTTTGACAAACTCACTAAATTCATTGCCCCAAAATTTAGCATAATCTTTTATTTGATCAATCGTTTGACTAACGTACTCTTTGTTGTCCGTATATTGACCAGTGATAAAAACAGTCTCGTCTACTACAGCCTCATACATTGCCTCACCATAGCCTTTATACTCTAGCAATTCTTTGTGATTATAAGGCTCGTTTGACGCAGCCATTGTCACCAAAACTGGGGACACAATATTAAAAAGCAAAATCGCAATACATAGAGATATTGAAATCTTTTTTAATCTTTGCATTTTGCACCGCCTTTAGAAAAAAAGAGTTAAGCCAGTTAGCTTAACTCCTACACATTAAAGTTTACAATTCGCATGTCGATATCGTTAGGCATTCTACAATCAATTCCTACGCTATTTGATGATACGGTTGATAAGCTGTGGCACCAATGGCACTGCTTTTTTAACTAAAATTACAGTTATGCCAGCACCAATGATGATTGGCGCATTTGACGTGATCGTCGAGATAAGTGGTGCTACATCCACTTTATCTAAAGTAAATAGCGCTGCTCCTAAAACTGGTTCCATTCATTTCACCACCTTTCAAGTTATCTAAAAGCACCATTGAACATGCCAGACAGCCATTTGTATACGATTGCTAATGGCACTAAGCAAAGAAATACTATTGATAAATCACTAGCTTGCTTCACACTTGGAAACGTGTATTCTAGCATTTCTTGATTCTTCAATTCGATTTCTTTTAATTCTGCAGTAGCTTCATTTAGCAATCCTAAGCCATCATTTATTTCAGTTAAGGAACTTAAAATTTGTTCCCTATACGTTGCTTCCTCTTCTACCAAAGCTTGCTGTATAGCCTGTTGTTGCTCCAAGTCTTTAGCTTGTACTTTTTGTTGGTCCTCTTGTTCTTTGGCCAACTGTTCGGCTTCAAGTTGTTGCTGTTCTTTTTCAGCTTGCTTTAGTTCTTGGTCAGTTTCTAAGACTTCCACCAAGTCGGTTAACTTAGTTTCTAATTCTGTTAAATCGACTGCTGGAGGAGTTACAACCTCTTCAGGAGTTTCGATTTGTTCTTGCTCCATACACTACGAGGCTTTCTTGACATCTGTAACCACGAATCTAGCACGATTGTTCATCTCACTAATATCAACAGTGATCACAACGTTATCGCCTTTTTTGAATGCACCTTGACAGCGTTCTGCTAATTCTGGCTCAATGTCCACTTTCAAACTTTCTAATCCATCACTTAACGTAATGTTCGCAAAATCATAATCTTTTTTACTTTTTTCGCTATAGCCTCTGTTTCGTTCCGCACGGATAAATACTAACGGCTTTATACTTTGTAACATTTTCCATTCCTCCTATTCTAAATGCGAACACCCGTTTCCACGGGGAGATATTTGTTCTGTTCTTATGATATAAAAAAGACTTGAATATATCAAGTCCTTTTCCTAAATATTTTTTAATTGTCAATTTCAACTATTTTATTACCATTTTCATCATACTCTTCTAACTTTTTCATAGCTGCTTCTGTAAAAATCGCTGAAGCATTTAATTCTAATTCTTTCAATCTTTTTATCAAATCTTTATCAACATATATCGTCATGTCTTTTTTATTACTTGTTCTTTTTCTGCCCATTGCACTCACCTCTAAGCTATTGTACAATGAGTCTACACAAATTTATATTTTTACACCTGTCTGTTGTCATTCGTTGATAGCAGATTTTTTGTTTGTTTTTCTTCTGTCACTTGCATCTTGACTTAAAGCTGTATCAGTATAAATATTCATTAAATCTTTTAGTACAGGTAAATTATCTACCCATTTCGGATATTTACTTAAATCATATGATTCTACTGCTTCATTAGCTAATCTATCAAAATGTTTTTGATTAGATATTTTGATTAAATGATGTTTTTTCATTTTTTGCATACCATCTTTAACTAAATCATTAACTAACTCGTAAAATTCTTGTGGCTTGTATAAAGCATGACTAGCAAGCGTAGTGGATACTTGTCCAAATAACCAATCCTTACTTTCTACCAACATTTTATCTGGTTTATAGACTGATAAATGCAACTTACTAGCATTATGTACAAATGACCGCCACCAACGTGTATGATTCTTAATATCCTTTGCTAACCTAGACTTATTTTTATCTAACTTTAGAGCACTTGGTTTTAAAAATACTATTTTTCCATTTAAAAAAGATGTTACATAGTAACCTAAATGTAAATGGCCACTTAAAATATGTGCTACAAATTGCTCCGCATACTCATAAGTAAACCTAACCTCTGTTCTTGTCCACTGATCTATTCCATGTAACTCTTCCAGTATTCTTTTTTTCTTTTCATCTCCAGCTGTTTTTATCTTATCTTCTCTTTCTAATTTTTTATCATAAACGTTGATATAATAACGACTACTTTTCCCTCCAAGATAAAAATTATCCATAGTTAAAAAATCTCTACCATGTGCAATTTTACCTCTTTCTCCATTCCCCCAATCTTCAAGCCTAGTTATACACTGTTTGTTATATACAGCTTGTCTAAATACATCTGTTGTGTAGTAACAATTAAAATCATCTATAGCAATATCCAGTCGTGTAAAAGTTGTATTCAAATTAACTAAAATACCAAGCATTGTAACCATATCAAAACAAGATAATATCTCAAATTGTCTACAACCCTGTCCAGACATATTTAACAGCCATCGCTCTTCTTTGTAGTTTCTGTGGTATTCAATCATGCCAATACGATAAGTAACAGAGTAGCCAGCCATAGCAAACTTAGATGTTCCTATTTCTTCCAAGTTTTCCAGTTCGCTAATGCCTATTAAATTAAAAACTTGGTGCAAATCAAATGCACTTTTAAAACTGCAAGTAA